>JAVWGW010000128.1:0-4526 GCA_036640375.1 Raoultibacter sp.
TCTATCAGGCCGATCTTACGGGTGTGCCCACGGGCGATTTGCCGTTTTTGGATAAACAGGTAAGCGTGGCTATTTCTAGCCTTGATACTGCTGTCTATGCAGGAAAAACGGTCACGGTGGTGGGGCTGGTAAACGGTAAAACCACCACGCAGGAGGTTGTTGTGTCTGCGGAGGGCACCGCAACATTTAGCACCCCTGCGCTGGGCGCCTTTGCCCTTGCGTACGCGGATCCTGGTGCTAAAACGTATACGGTCACCTCTTCTGTGACGGGGGAGGGTGGCACCGTTTCCCCTTTGGGTGCAAAACCCTATCCGGACGGTGCAACACCCACCTACACGGTTTTGCCCAATGCGGGCTATGAAGTAGCTGGCGTTACGCTTGATGCGGGCACGGCGGCCGAGCAAGCTGTTACCCTTACCGGCAACAGCTACACATTCCCCGCCCTGGCCGACAACCACACCCTTGCAGTGGCCTTTACGAAGGTTACGCCTGACCCGGCAACAACTTTCAAGGTTGAGGCAAAGGTTACGGGCGGCAACGGCCAAGTTAAGGTTTCTGGGGGCCCTTTGGGCGTTACCTCCTTAGGCCCGAAGGTGGAAAAGGGTTCGAAATCTACCGTGCAGTTTGTTCCCAATGAGGGTTTTGTTATTGATGCCGTCACCGTTAAGGTGGGGGCGGGCGCGGCTACGCCTGTTGTTGTGTTTTCTGACACGTACGACATAGCGGCTGTGGTTGACAACACCACCGTGGAAGTCACCTACAAAAAAGGCGTCACTCCTCCTGTGATAACGCACGCCATCACGCCTAGCCCGTGCACCAACGGCAGCATTTCGCCTGCAAGCGTGCAAACTGTGCCCCATGCGGGCACCGCGTCGTTTGTTGTACAGGCAGATGATATGTATGTGATCGACGCCATCACCGTTGATGGAACGCCCGTGGCCACGCAGGCTAGCGGCAAAGCTGCCTTCACCTACGAACTTGAAAACGTTTTGGGCGACCACACTATTGCGGCCACGTTTAAGGCCGATGCGCGCGCAACGGTTACGATAACGGCGAACTCTGGCACCAACGGCAAAATTTCACCGGCGGGCGATCGCGTTTTGTATAAGGGCGACCCAGCCACCTATTACCTTTACCCCGACACGGGCTATGAACTGGGCGCGGTATCGCTGGCAACCACCGGCGCCACTGGCCCCGCCACCGATATCACCTCGCAGGTAAAGGGCGGGGTGTTGGTGTTGACGGCCGCACAAACGGCGGCAAGCGCCACCCTGGATGCTTCCTTCAAAAAATCTGCCCAGCCCGACCTTCCCGAAGGGGATAAAGATACCTATTACGCCCTAACGGCGGTCGCCTACGAAAACGGCAGCATTTCCCCTGCGGGCACCACGCGCGTTAAGGCCGGGTCAAGCCAGACCTTCTATTTCACGCCCAATGAAGGCTTCACCGTCGATACCGTGAAGGCCAATGGGAAAGTGGTGGATTTTGCCGGCTTAAGCTATACGCTGCCCGATGTGCGCTGCAACACCACGCTTGAAGTGTTCTACCGCGCGCTTGGCGGCGAAGAAAAGCCACCCCCTGTGCCGGTTATGCACACCTTGACGGCGCAAGCGGGCAAGGGCGGCAGCGTTTCGCCCGCCCCCACGGTTGCGGTGCCTGAAGGCGGATCCATGCCGATTACCATCGCGCCTGAAAGCGATTATGCCGTTGCCACCATAAGTGTTGATGGCACGCCAGTTTATACAGCCCCCGGGAAAAGTGCTGCTGCGGCTTCGGTGCTAGATGCTCTTGGAGCCGCGCTGTTTGGTGCCGAACCCTTGGCACAAACGCCGCCAGCAGCCTATCTGTTTGAAAATGTTAAAGCCGATCATACGCTTGCCGTAACCTTTGCCTATAAGGGCACGGCGCCCGAGCCCAGCTATCACCAGATAGATGCCCGTGTTGAAGGCGGCAACGGCACCATCACCCCCCAGGGTGTTTCTAAGGTGGCCGATAAGGGCGCGCAGACCTTTTCGTTTGTGCCCGCAAGCGGGTATGTGGTTGACCAGGTTAGAGTAAACGGCACCCTGGCGCCGGCCCCTGTTACGGGCAATTTCTATACGGTTTCCAACATTACGGCCGACACGAGTGTGGTGGTTTCATTCAAGCCGCAATCGGGTGCTGTCGACCCCATCACCTATACCATTTCTGCCACCACTTCTGCGGGCGGTGCCATTTCGCCTGCGGGGGATTCAGCGGTTGTGAAGGGCGCATCACTTGGCTATATGTTTACGCCTTCGACCGGGTATGAGCTGTCTGACGTGTTGGTGGATAATCATCTGTTGGAAGGCGTAGAAAAGACTGCCGCACTTAAGGATGGCAGCTATACCTTTACAAACGTGACGGGTGCACACAGCATCAAAGCCTTGTTTAAGGCCACGGGAACCACCCCTGTTGACCCCACCGATCCCGACAAGAAGTTTGTAACGGTAAGCACCAACGCTAACAAGGGTGGCAGCATCACTCCTGTTAACCCCCAAGTTGCCGTGGGTTCAACCGCGGAATTTCGCGTGTTGCCCGACCTAGGCTTCGAGCTGAAATCCTTGCTGCTTGATGGTGCCGAAGTGAAAGACCAACTTGTGGGCGGTAAGCTGACGCTTGAAAACGTGTTGGTGGCGCATACCCTGGCCGCCACGTTTAGCGCGCTGCCCACGCCCCCGGCCGATGAATTCCGCAGCGTTACCGCTACGGCGGGCGCAAACGGCAAAATTTCCCCTGCGGGTGCCGTGCAGGTTAAGCTGGGTGCCACCCAAACCTTCACCTTTGCACCTGATGCCGGTTTTGTGGTCGACAAGGTTACGGTTGATGGCAAGGACGTGGCAAATACGGCCAATGCTTCCGATTACACCCTGGTCAATATTCAAAAGAACAGCAAGATAGATGTGAGCTTCCGCGCAAAAAAGACGACGGATCCTGATCCGGCGGCCACCCACACCATTAAGGCTACGGCCACGGGCGGCGGCTCCATTTCGCCTGCCGGCGATGTGCTGGTTGCCGATAAGGGAACGGCGCAGTTTGCGTTTAACCCCGATGAGGGCTACGAGTTGACCGCATTAAGCGTGGGCGGCACGCCGGTGCCGATGGACCCGGTGCCTTCCAGCTATACCTTCAACAATGTGGTGGCGGATTCTTCCATCGCGGCGACCTTCGCCAAAAAAGCGCCCGTAACGCAGAAGTTCAACCTGACCACCGAAGTGGTGGGCGGAAACGGCCGCGTTGCACCTGCGGGCACCACCAGCGTGGTGGCGCATACCGCGCAGACGGTGTACTGTTACCCCGATGCCGGCTTTGCGGTTTCAAGTGTGATGGTCACTGCTGGCACGGGCGCACCTGTTGAGATGGTGGGCAGCCTGGTGGGCGGCACCGCGCTTACTATTGACGACTTCACCATGGATACAAAGGTGGCCGTTAGCTTCGATAAAGGCACCACGCCTGACGTAAGCACTTATAAAGTGAAGGCCAGCGCCACAAAGGGCGGCACCATTTCGCCTGAGGGTGAAACTACCGTGACCAAGGGCGGGTCGCTTGCCTTTGCCTTGACCGCGCAGGCGGGTTATCAGTTGCAGCACATTGTGCTTACACGTGGCACCAGCACACCCCTTACGGTGCCGGTATCCGGTGCTTCTTACACCTTAGGCAATGTTACCAGCGATTGCAGCGTTCAGGCTGTGTACGCAGCGGTGCCCGAGCCTCCGGCGTCGTATTACACGGTGAATGCTTCGGTGGCTGCCGCGGCCGATGGCAGCAAGGGCGGCAGCATTTCGCCCGAGGGATCGGTGCGCGTGGCTTCCGGCAACGTGCAGACCTTCTATTTCACGCCCAACAGCGGGCAAGTTGTCGATAAAGTGCTGGTTGATGGCACGGAAGTTGCAGCAGGTGTGCTTTCCTACACCTTGCCGGCGGTAACGAAGGATACGACCCTGGCCGTTTCGTTTGTTGCGGGCACCACGCCGCCCTTGCCTACGCAGCATTCTCTTACGGCCACCGCTACGGCGGGCGGGTCAATTTCGCCCAGGGGCGAAACCCAGGTGCACCAAGGTGGGCAACTGCTGTACACCTTTGCTGCCGAAGAGGGCTATACGCTTACCAAGGTTGAAGTGGATGGCGGGTCTGCCAAGGGCGGCAGCGATTTGAGCGCTGAGCAGCTGGCGCAGGGCTTCTACCGCTTTGTTGGTGTGAACGCTGCGCATACCATTCATGCCACGTTCACGGCGGATGCGCCCGTTGTGCCCGAAGCGCGCTACAGCGTGTCGGCTTCGGTCGATGCCACTGGTGGCGGCAGCGTGTCGCCTGCCCAAACGGATAATATTGCTGCGGGCACCCCCGTGGTGTTTACCTTTGTGCCCGCTGCAGACAAGGTAGTTTCTTCGATTACCCTGACCAAAAATGGGCAAGCACCCGTGACCTTTGATTACAGCGCCAATTCTTATACGCTTACCGGTATCGATGCCGATACCCAACTGGTAGTTACGTTTGCCGACAAGCCG
>JAVWGW010000129.1:0-4497 GCA_036640375.1 Raoultibacter sp.
TTCCCGCGAACAAGCAGCGATTTTTTCGGGCGTGATTGCCCCCAACTCATCGAGCATGCGCATCCAGATAGTCTGGTGCGCCTTCGTTGAAATCTGCTGCCCGACGATGGAGTTTACCAGGGAAGAAAACAAATCCGCATCAACCGCGCGCCGGATCGGGCCGATAGCATCGATCACGGCACCCAAGCGCTTATCGTGTGCCTTCAGATAATGCGTGGCTTCTTCGGGGTATTCAAAAATGCGTTTATTCACGCTTGCTGCCCGCTTCCTTGCGTTGAAAAAAGAAAAATAATTGCTGGCATTTAGGATAGCACTCTTGTTGCTTTAGCGGTATTACGCTGCTTTGACCAGCTGTTATATGCCAAAATGGCATGTTTTTGAATCATCTGCAGAAAAAATTATTGCGGCAAATTTCGCCATTTTGGCGGAAAGAGGTATAATAGCCCGGATATATACAAGAGGCACTGAAAAGAGCTTCGGTAAGACAAGGGTTCTGGATCTAGGAGGGGACAGAGCTCTTCGTCTTTTTCGGAAGTGGTTTCGTCGCTTCCAAGCTATGGTGGGCATCCCTTGGGGTGCCCATTTTTTTCAACCTGACGGCGGGCTGTGGCGGCCAGCTAGACGTTCAAGCCTCTCGTCGCCTTCGTTCGCGTACAGGGAGTACGCTTACTTCAGGCTCCTCGGTCTTTCACGCCTATCTGACTCGTCACAGACCGCCTGTCGTTTCCAGTGTTGCTTCAACCTGACGGCGGGCTGTGGCGGGCTTCCCGATTGTTTGTGCGTGATTTTTGCCGATGTAAAGCCTGTTTTTGCGGCAAAGTGTATTACCCTTGGAAAAGTACTATTTGGCGAAGCATGCGAAGCGGATGTGCGCGCATGCAAGAAAGGTGGAACCGTTATGGCGCAAGACAATAAACTCGGAACCAAAATCACAACCCTGCGCGAGTCTTTGCGACTATCGCAAGAAGAGCTTGCACAGCGCTGCAATTGTGATTTGAGCGTTATCGAGGGTCTTGAGGCCGGCGCGCTCGCACCTTCGCTTGCACCCCTTATCAAAATTACGCGCGCCTTAGGCGTGCGCCTGGGCACGCTCATGGATGACGATGTGGCCTTAGGGCCGGTGTATACCCAGGTGGGGCAAATTGAGGAAGCAACCCGCATGAAAAGCCTGGAAACTTCCTCCGATGCCGGCACGCTCAACTTTTTTTCCTTGGCCGAAGGGCGCAGCTCGCGCCACATGGATCCGTTCATCATCACGGTTACGCCTTCGGGGCAGCTCGATCACGTGCTTTCGCAGCATGAAGGCGAGGAATTTCTTTACGGCATCGAAGGCCCGGTCGAAATAGAATACGGCAAGGAAACCTACGTTTTGCAACCGGGTGAAAGCATCTACTACGATTCCATCGTGCCGCATCAGGTGCGTGCCCACAACGATCAACAGGCGAAGTTCTTGGCTGTCGTCTACACCCCGATTTAGGAGCTGCCCTATGGCTGATACACCGTGTGGGGAGCCGGGCTCTCCGCAATACCCTTTGCACTCAGAACTGACGATCGGGCAGTATTTCCGCAACCAGGTGGCAAAAGAACCCGACCACGAATTTGTGGTATACCCCGACCGCGATTTGCGCTGGACCTATAAAGATTTCGACGAACGCACTGACAACCTTGCCCGCGGCATGTTGGCTATTGGCATGGAACCGGGCGATCACCTGGGGGTATGGGCGCGTAACATCCCCGATTGGTTGACGTTTATGTATGCGACGGCCAAAATTGGCGTTGTCATGGTAACGATGAATCCGGTCTACAAAATCCACGAACTCGAATACGTGCTCAAGCAATCCGATATGAAGGCGCTGTGCATTATCGACGCCTACCGCGATGTCGATTACATTGAAATCATCCGCGAGCTCATCCCCGAAACGCTCACGTGCCAGCGCGGGCATTTGGTGGCCGATGAATTTCCCTTCCTAAAAAACCTCATTTACATGGGGCCTGAAAAGCACCGCGGATTCTACAGCGTGCCCGAGCTGCTGCTGTTGGGCGACAACGTGTCAGACGATGCCCTGCGCGCGGCCGAAACGCGTTTTGACAACAACGACATCGTCATGATGCAATACACTTCGGGTACAACCGGGTTTCCTAAGGGCGTTATGCTGACGCACCGCAATATTTTGAACAACGGGTTTTATATCGGCGAAGGCCAGGCGCTGGGTGCCAGCGACCGCGTTTGCCTGCCGGTGCCGTTTTTCCACTGCTTTGGCTGCGTGTTGGGCGTGATGGCTGCCCTGACGCACCGATCCACGATGATTCCTGTGGAAGAATTCAAGGCTGAAATGGTGCTGCAGGCCGTGCATAAGGAACGCGCAACGGCGCTCTATGGCGTGCCCACCATGTTTATCGCCGAGCTGAATCATCCCGACTTCGACACATTTGACCTGACCAGTCTGCGTACCGGCATCATGGCAGGGTCGCCCTGTCCGGTTGAAACCATGAAGGAAGCCATCGAAAAGATGCACATGACCGAGTGCACCATTTGCTATGGCCTCACCGAAACAAGCCCCGTGTTCACGCAGACGACCATTCATGATGATCTGCAGCATAAGTGCGAAACCGTGGGGCGCAAGCATCCTCCGGTGCAGGTGCGCGTTATCGATCCGGAAACGGGGCAGGAATGCGCGCTGGGGCAGCCCGGCGAGCTGTGCTGTAAGGGTTACAACGTCATGAAAGGCTACTACAAGATGCCCGACGAAACCGCCCGCGCCATCGACGCCGAAGGGTTTTTGCATTCGGGGGATTTGGGCACGGTTGATGCGCAAGGGTACTACCGCGTTACGGGGCGCATAAAGGATATGATTATCCGCGCAGGTGAAAACATCTATCCGCTGGAAGTGGAGAATTTCTATCTGGGTATGCCCGGTGTTTTGGATGCGCAGGTAATCGGCATTCCCGATGAACGTTGCGGCGAAATCGTGGGGCTGTTTGTGCGCACGCGCCCCGGTTATGAAGGCATGACCGAAGATGATGCGCGCCAATACGGTATCGAACGCATGGCGCGCTACAAGGTGCCCAAGCATGTGTTCTTCGTCGATGATTTCCCCATGACGGCATCGAACAAGATTCAGAAGTTCAAGTTGCGCGACATGGCGGTAGAACTTTTGGGCCGCCAGGGCATCAAAGTGTTTGCAGGCGAAAAGTAGGGCGCTACACGCTTGCCGCTTTGGTGGCGACCACCTTTTTGAACATTAAAACCAAAAGCACCAGGCCAACACCTATGCAGATGTGCCCCAAACCAGCTATGCCCGAAATTGCCGCATCGGGTATAGGCAGGGTAGTGGCAAGAACTTGGGTGATGCCGCGCACAAAGAACATGATGGCGGTAACAATAAGGCCAGCGTTGTAGATAATCATGAAGGGCAAAAACAGCTTATCGCCCGTAAAGTCTTTCTGCATACAAAAGAGTGTTGCGATCAAAAAGACGATGAAGCCCAAGGCAAGCAGATGGGGGTGCACAAGGCCCAGGGTCGTGACGCCGTCAAATCCGTTAAATTTGGTGAATTCACGGAAAAAGACCCCTGCGGCAGCCCCCGCCAGCAGATAGATGAAGGAAATGTTTAACAGTTTTTTCACAAAGAACTCCTTTACTTTTCTGACGAGGATGCTTCGGTGGAAAGTCGCTACACTTTCCCTTTCGAGCACCTCTCACCAACTTACTGAACAATGTTCATTGCAGTATAGCGCACTTTGCCCACCGCCACGCAAAAATCTTAAACGCTCACCCCGCCTGCGGCAACCTTCTCGTGCCCGCAGCTAAGGTGCGGCAACGAAGGCCCGGCAGCGCGCTACCGGGTATGGCTTAACCCTTCTAGCACCAGTTGGCAACGAGTGCCGATGGGGAGGGTGTTTTCCTCTAAAAAGGTGCCAATCTCGGAAATCGGCAGCGTGAACACTTCGATAAATTCAACGGATTCAGGTTGCGCATCACCGCGTTTTTCAACTTCGGCAAACACGGTATGCACGCTTTCTTCCGACATGCCGGTTGAAGAATAGCCGGGCTGTTTCAAGGGGCGGATGCAGGGTTTGCCGTCAAGCATGCGCAGGCCGTAGCCGGTTTCTTCAAGCAACTCGCGTTCGGCGCAGGCCGCCAGGTCTTCTCCTGGCTCAACAAGGCCCGCAGGAAAGGCGATGCACCAACTGTTGAGGGGGTAGCGAAATTCCCTAATCAATAAAAGCTCATCATCAGCCGTGTGCCCAACAAGGGAAATGGCATCGGGAGTGGGTGGCGTGGACGAATCGCGCCGCAGTTCATGTGTATAGGCATCAAGTTTTTTGCGAGAAACGCTTTCGTAGGTAAAAAGCGAATCGTCGGGCATCTTGTAGGTCAGAAGATATTTGTTGATCCATCCTTCGCTTACCTGTTCGATGTGGTGGAGCAGGGGCGTAGGAAGCGTGGGCGCGGCATTAAAACTTTGCATCATAGGTGGCCATCTTTCTCTGAGA
>JAVWGW010000130.1:0-4489 GCA_036640375.1 Raoultibacter sp.
GACCTAGGTTCGGAGTTTAATTGACTCATGAGAACCGCTACATCGCGAGCCTCTAAATCATCAAAGGAGATGTTGCGGCCCTTGGGAAGAAGCTTTCGCAATTCCACGTGATTTTTCTCACAGCCCCCTTTTTGCTGAGACTGACGTACGTCGCAGTAGTACACTTTGGTGCGGGCCGTCCCATGAAAGGTTGATCTTTCAAGCGCTTCTGTGTCTGAGAATTCGACCCCATTATCTGTGATGGTCAGCCCGAAAAACTGGGTTGAATCGCAAAGTCATCCGAACGGCTCTGCCTAGATAGCCATTTTCGCAGTTAACCGAACAGAATAAAAAGCTACAAATCCCCTGAGCTAACCGTAGACCAGGGGGTTTGGTTTCTCTTCGAGGTGTTCGGTTGGGTTTGAGAGCAGAGCTTCGCCTTACCCTCCGGGGCTGCTTGCAGACCTATCCGAACGGCGGTTTTTCCTACTATGGCTAGGAAAAGTATATTTCAAATAAGGCCTAAATCAAAGGTTGAAGCCCCCTGTTCTTTCGACTCTGATTGATAGCGTCAACCTTGAGGTTGAGCTTGTCGTAGGAAACCTCTTCAACCCCAAGTGCGTCGATAAGTATTTCGGCTGCGTGGGCGTTGGCCGCCTTTAGCATTGCGACAGGTGACATCCCCATAAGCGATGACCTAGGTTCGGAGTTTAATTGACTCATGAGAACCGCTACATCGCGAGCCTCTAAATCATCAAAGGAGATGTTGCGCTGAGTGTTGCGCTGAGTTTGCAATTTAAGCCCTTTCTGGACCGGCGGGCGACTGTCGAAACTTTGTGATTCATCACTTTGATTCCTCACATTTGTGGCACAATAGGACGGTTCGTATGAAATCAGGCATCTGAGTGTCGGGTGCAGGGTTTAAGGGGGATTTCCCTTTATAACAGAAGTGTAAGAAAGAGGATTTCGATGGTGTCAGCGCAGCAGGGTAAACAAACGAAGAAAAAACGCGCTCAGTCGGGCGACCGCCGCAATATATGGCTTCTTGTTGTCATGACGCTGCTTGTGGTGGGGTCGGTGTTCATGTTTATGCCCCCGCAAGAAAAGATCAACCAGGGTCTTGATATTCAAGGTGGCCTGTCTGTGGTGCTCACGGCTAAAAGCGACACGGGTGCCGCTGTTTCCGCTGAAGATATGGAAAAAAGCCGCGCCATCATCGAAAGCCGCGTCAATGCCTTGGGTGCTTCTGAAGCAACGGTGCAAATGCAGGGAGCCGATCAGGTTCTGGTGCAGATTCCCGGTCTTTCCGACACACAACAAGCCCTCGACACCATCGGCAAAACGGGCCAGCTGGAATTTGCGCGTCTTGATTCTTTCACCGATGAAGAGGTTAAAGCCAAGATTGAAAAAGGTGAATATGCCGGCGAAGGCACCATCACCGATGCGCTGGGCAATTCGTTTCCTTCCGGCAAGCAGCAGTATTTAGCCGTTGAGCCGGGCACGTATACCCCCGTGGTGACCGGCGCCGATATTACGCGCGTCAACATTGATAAAGAAAGCGAAACCTCCAGCAACTATTCGGTAAACATTGAACTGAATGCCGCCGGCACGAAAGCCTTCGCCGCCGCTTCCAAAGATTTAGTGGCCGACCACGGCAAAATTGTCATCATCCTTGATAACGAAGTGCAATCGGCCCCGGCCGTGCAAAGCGAAATCCCTGATGGCAAAGTGGCCATCACCGGTGGCTACACCATTGATGAAGCTAAAAACTTGCAAACCGTGTTGGAAAGCGGTTCTTTGCCGGTCAGCTTTGAATATGCCCAAAGCCAGACCGTGGGGCCGACGCTGGGTCAAGATGCGCTGCGTTCAGGCGTGCTAGTTGCCGGTATTGGCCTGTTGTTGGTTATGCTCTACCTGCTGTTTTTCTATCGCGGCTTGGGGCTGCTTACCGCCGCTGCCATGGCCATATTCGCTGTTTTGTACCTGGGCATTTTGGGCACGCTTTCTCACTTCGGCCTGTTCAGCCTTTCGTTGGCGGGCATCGCCGGCATTGTGCTTACCATCGGCATGGCGGCCGATTCATCCATTCTGACCCTTGAGCGCTTCCGTGAAGAAATTCGCATGGGCAGAAGTGTGCGCGCCGCTTCCATCACCGGTGTGCGCCACGCCATTCAAACCTCGATCGACGCCGACCTGGTCACCCTCGTTTCGGCTTTGACACTGTTTTTCCTGGCCACCGCTTCGGTTAAAGGCTTCGGCTTGACGCTGGCTATCGGTATCGCCTGCGACATTGTTATGATGTTGCTGTTCAAGGCGCCGCTTATTCGCTTGCTTGCCCCGGGTTCCATTCGCAAGCACCCCGGATTTTGGGGTACGAAAGATAGCGTTGCTGCCGCCGAAGAATACAAGGTGCTTGCCGCCGCTGAAGGCGAAAGCGTTGCTGCGGCTGAAGTGGGCGAAGCTATCAGCGCGCAGGATTCGACGCAAGCTGCTACGGCAAACGCGGGCGCACAGGCTGCTTCGCTTGCCAGCGCCGCCGCACATAAGCCGCGCGGCAAATTTATCAAGCACGATATTAACTTCTTGGGGTATCGCAAAGTGTTTTTGACCATTGCGGCCGTGCTGGTTTTGGCCAGTTTCGCCGTTGTGGGCGTTAAGGGTATGTCGTTTGGCATCGAATTTGTGGGCGGCACCAGCGTTGCCTTCCACGGCACGGGCGATATCACCACCGATCAAATGCGCATCGCCTTCGATGAAGCGGGCGAACCCGATGCCGTCATTCAAACCACGAATGCCGATGGCAAAGAAGGCTTCCTTATTCGCACCACCACAACCAGCGCAGAAGATGCAACGGCTGCGGCAAATAAAGTTGCGGATAAAATGGGTCTTTCTACGGAAAGTTTTGAAGTAACAACCATCGGCCCGGACTGGGGCGTAAGCGTTATCCAATCTTCGCTTATCGCGTTCCTTGTTTCGCTGGTGCTGATTATCATCTATATCGCCATTCGCTTTGAATATAAGATGGGCGTTACTGCCATCGTTGCCCTGCTGCACGATTTGGTGCTGGTTATGGGTATTTATGCCCTGTTCGGGCGCGAGGTCAACCCCAACACCATTGCAGCGCTGCTGACCATTTTGGGCTATTCGCTCTACGATACCGTCGTCGTGTTCCACCGCATCAACGACAATATGAAGGAAACCGACATCAAGTGCACGTTTATGACGATGGCAAACCATTCCATCAACCAGGTGCTTATCCGCACCATCAACACGACACTTTCTTCTTTGATTCCTGTGGCAGCCATGTTGTTCTTCGGCGGTGCCACCCTGCAAGACTTCGCTTTTGCCATGACAATCGGTCTTATCTGCGGTTCGTATTCGTCGGTTGCGGTGGCCACCCCGCTGTATGCCATCTGGAAATCGCGCGAGCCCAACAATAGGAAGCTGATTAAAAAGTACGGCACAGAAGTGGGTCGCTTTGAATTTGCGCATCCCAGTGTTTCCACGCCGATCATCGGCGGCAAGAAGGCTGCTGCAGCTGGGGCTGCTGCCGGGGTTGGGGCTGCCGGGGCAACAGTGTCGGCCGCGGGTAATGCGGCGGGTGCTGCCACGCGCAAGCCGGCGGGTGCTTCTGCAAAGCAGAAGCAGAAAACGACGTATCCCTACAAGCGCAAAAAAGCGCAGCCGAAAAGTGGTGCCGCTGCGCCCGAGGCGGGCCTTAAGCCCGAAGATAAGGAATAGCCATGAAGCAGGGTAGCGCACCAAACTTTTGCCCCCCCTTTGAAGAGGGAATCATCTTCACCTTTGAAGATGAAGAGGGTGAATTGACTACCCTTGAATTTCTTGGCTTGATAGTGCACGGCGAAACCCGCTTTGGTTTTTTCTTCCCTGTTTCAGAAGATGCCCCTGCGGGTTCGTCGGGCGATGTGGTGGTGCTAGAGGTAACCGACTTCGATGAAGATCAGCAACCCAGCGCCTTTGAACTGGTGGAAGACGACGCCGTGGCTCAACAAGCCTATCTTGAATTCCAGCTTGCCACAAGGGATCTTTATAGCTTTTCAGAATAGCCTTTTGTGAGTGGTGCGGAGCGGTGTCTGCGAGCGTCTTCCATGAATCAATAGTATTTGATGATGTGGTTAGGCGCGAAATGCGGCACAATGATATCCCTAAACGC
Organism: Raoultibacter sp.; assembly: GCA_036640375.1. Lineage (GTDB taxonomy): Bacteria > Actinomycetota > Coriobacteriia > Coriobacteriales > Eggerthellaceae > JAVWGW01. Next base: position 4,154 of record JAVWGW010000130.1, read on the forward strand.
GAAGGGGGAGGGTCATGCTGGGAACCATTCAGGGGATTGTAGGAAAGCCGATTACGTTTCAGGGATATGCAAACGACTACGATAAGGCTATTTCTGCTATTGAATTTTCACTGGACGGTGGGAGGACATGGACGCATCATGCCACGGCTTGTTCAACAACCGACAAGTTGCTCACATGGGATTTCGTCTATACACCACAACGATCTGGCCACTATCAGCTGCGGGTTCGTGCCATCAATGAAGAAGGGACGATAAGTCCGATTTCCGATTCTGTTGACTTTATCGTGGAAGAGTGAGCGCAAGCGTTCGTTCTTTTTGATGTATGGGCTACGTTGT
>JAVWGW010000131.1:0-4471 GCA_036640375.1 Raoultibacter sp.
TCGCTGGGGCTGTCCAACGAACTTATGGGGAAGGCCGCCAGCGTTTCGGTGCAAAAGGGCACGATTTCCGTGTTCTATCCGCTGGCGCGTTAAGTATCAGCTCGCAGGTACTTCGCTTTTCCCGATACTTTGTGGCTTTTTGTCGCTTATTGCCTCCCTCTATTTTTTCTTGTTGACGATGACGTAGCGTCATCGCGTAAGCTTGCAGCAAGATCGGGCGAGGATGCTGCCGCTTCGGTCTTGTGTTGCGTGCTTATAAACTATTTTGTCGGCAAAAAGAGACACGCGCTTCGTGGAGGAGAAAGTATGGCCGAAGCTGCTTTATTGACGGTGGGTGAACTTGCGCGACGCGTGGGGGTCACTGTTCGAACAATCCAATACTATGACCAGGAGGGTCTGCTTGCGCCTTCCGCAAAAGGCCCGCAGAACCAACGTCTCTATGCTGAAGAAAACATCGCTGAGCTCTATCGCATTCTCACGCTGAAGTACTTGGGGCTTTCCCTTGCGCAGGTTAAAGCCGAGGCCGCACACTTTTCGTCGGGGGAGGCGTTGCACCCTCTTGCCGATGGGCAAATGGATGATATTGAGAAGAGTTTTCAGCAACTTTTCAAGCGCTTGACCACGCTGCGTGCCCTGCGCGACGCAACCGATGATGCGGATGCAATCGATTGGGAGCAGACGGCGGCAACTATCGAATCGTGCCAGGATGAAAGTCAATTTTTCTGGCGGCTTACCTGCATATCCGATGCGAGCTTGGATGAAGTTGCGCAGCAGGATAGGGCTTTACGTGAAGAATCCATCTCGAAGTGGCACGAACTTATCGCCGACACTATCCGGTTGATGTCACGCCATGAACCGCTGGATTCTGAACGCAACCGTGGCTTGGCGCAGCGCTATCTGGAATTGGATGAATCCCAACAGGCGCTTTCGGCCGAGCAGAATTTCATTTTGATGGAGAACATCGCACCCCATGGCCATGACGGTTCATTCGATGAGTTGCGCCAAACGGTGTGTGATTATTTGGAAACCCTCGTGGTGGCCTACCGTAGCACCGCGACTTAAATAAGCTATCCAAGCACCTTGCATAAGGGCGCGCCTTTTTCAAGGGTGGCCTGATGAACTGCACCCTGGACCGGGCAATAGGCCGGGTAAAGCACCGGTAAGAGAAAGAGGCTTTAAGTGATCGTATCGTGGATGACAACCAATCAGTGCAACCTGAAATGCAAACATTGCTATCAGGACGCCGAACACGCGCAAGAACACGAACTTTCCACCGACGAGGCGCGCCGCATGATCGATGAGATAGCCCGTGCCGGCTTCAAGATCATGATTTTTTCGGGCGGCGAACCGCTTATGCGTCCCGACATATATGACCTGGTAGCACACGCGGCTTCGCGTGGCCTGCGACCCGTATTCGGCACGAACGGCACGCTTCTTACCGAAGAGGTGGCGCAGCGCTTGAAAGCGTGCGGGGCGGCAGCGATGGGTATCAGCGTCGATAGCCTGGATGCGGCCAAGCACGACGAATTCCGGGGGCTTGAACATGCCTTTGATTTGACGCGTGCGGGTATCGAAAACTGCAAGCGCGTAGGGCTGCCGTTTCAGCTGCACACGACCGTAGTCGATTGGAACCGTGATGAAGTGTGTGCCATCACGGACTTTGCTCAAAGCATCGGGGCGGTGGCCCATTACGTGTTCTTCCTTATCCCTGTTGGGCGGGGTAAATACATCGAAGAAACCTCGCTTCAGGTGAAAGAAAACGAGGCCTTACTGCGTCAGATTATGGCGAAACAGGCCGAGGTTTCCATCGACGTCAAGCCGACCTGCGCGCCGCAGTTTACGCGCGTGGCGAAGCAGATGGACACACCTACGCGGTTTTCGCGGGGATGTTTGGCGGGACTTACTTATTGCGTTATCGGGTCTGAAGGTATCGTGCGGCCGTGCGCTTACATGACCGAAGAAGCGGGCGATGTGCGCCAGCAACCCTTCGACGAAATTTGGCGGGAAAGCCCTGTGTTCAAGACGCTGCGTACACAAGATTATCAGGGTGCGTGCGGCACCTGCGATTACAAAGAGGGATGCGGAGGCTGCCGCGCACGTGCAGCCTACTATCACGATGGCGACATTTTGGCACAAGACGACTACTGCGCCCACGGGCAAAAACTGATAGAAGCTTAAGGCTGAAACCAACTAGGAATAAAGGAGAAACAAAGCATGGTGCAACACATTTTAATGAAGAAGGCGGGCGTGGTGGCGCTCGCATCGGTTTTGGCGGCAGGCCTGATGCTTCCTCTATCGGGGTGCGCATCTACCGCGCAAAATTCTGAGCCGACCGCTTCGGCAAAGGCTGCCGAAACAAGCGCCTACACGTTTACCGACGATTTAGGTAACGAAGTGACTCTGCGCAATCCGCAGCGCGTGGTGGCGTGCATGGGCAGCTTCGCTAATATTTGGGAACTTGCAGGTGGCACGCTTATTGGTGCCACCGATGATGCGTTTGCGGATTACGGCATCGCCGAGCAGGGCATTGCCAAAATGGGAGATTTCACGGCACCCAACCTTGAGCAGATCATCGCCGCCACGCCCGATTTCGTAATCATGACCGGGTCGTCTTCCGGCCGAAACGGGGCGACCAGTCAAACTGATCTTAAGGAAGGCTTAACGGCAGCGGGTATACCGGTCGCCTATTTCAACGTGACCACGTTCGATGATTATCTGCGTATGCTTAAAACGTGCTGCGCCATCACCGGTCAAAGCGAGCGCTACCAGGAAAACGGCCAGGCGGTGGCCGATGCCATCGCCCAGATCAAAGAAAAAGTTCCTGCGGGCACCACTCAACCCACCGCCCTGCTGATGACAACGTATTCGGGTGGCACGCGGGTACAAAATTCAAAAAGCATGACCGGCGCGATGCTGGCGGATTTGGGCGTTAAGAACCTTGCCGATGAAAACAAAAGCCTTCTGAAGGATTTTAGCTTGGAATCGGTGATCGAGCTTGACCCTGATTTCATTTTCGTTGTGCCGATGGGCAACGATGACACTGCTGCGATGGCGAATTTGAAGCAGGCAACACAAGCCAACCCTGCATGGGGCGCGCTTTCCGCCGTAACGGGTGGACGCTATATCACGCTTGATAAGGGTCTGTTTCTCTACAAACCCAATGCGCTTTGGGCCCAAAGCTATCAGGTGCTTTTTGATGATTTGTACGCGTGATGGGGCGGTCAAGTCGGTGGATTCTGTAAGGCATAAGCACGCCGTGCCCCTTATGGCAGCTGTTGCCGCAGTCGTTTTGGTGGCGGCAACGATTGCGGCGACCCTGATGGGATCGTCGTCGGTGAGTTTTGCCGATTTGGCAGCGCTTGTCAGCGGGGGGCAGATAAGCGATGCGGCGAAAAGCATTTTGATAAACGTGCGCTTTCCACGGGTGTTAGCCGCCCTGTTGGCGGGGGCGGCGCTTGCCACATCGGGTGCTTTGATCCAGGCGGTGCTCGATAACCCTTTGGCAAGTCCGAACATCATCGGCATCAATTCGGGGGCGGGGCTATTTGTTTTGTTGGCGGCGTCACTGTTTCCGGGGCTGTTGTGGCTGCCTCCACTGGCGGCATTTTGCGGTGCCTTGGTGGCCGCTCTGATCATTTTCGGCATCGCGCTTGGCGCCAATACGTCGCGGCTGATGGTTGTTTTGGCGGGGATCGCCATCACTTCTATCTTTGGTGCAGGCATAAATACGATCCTCATCATCAACCCCGATGCCTACATCGGGTCGGCCACGTTTTTGGTGGGTGGGCTTTCGGGCGTGCTTATGACTTCATTGGTGTGGCCAGCAATCTATATCGTAGGGGGTGCAAGTCTTGCGTTTCTGTGCGCCGGCAAACTCAACATCATGGCGCTGGGCGACGAAACCGCTCATGCGCTGGGCATGCACGTGGGGCGCACGCGTATGGCATTGCTGGGGCTGGCGGCAGCTCTTGCCGGGGCGGCGGTCAGCTTTGCGGGACTGCTGGGATTTGTGGGGCTGATTATTCCGCATCTCGTCCGTTTTTTTGTGGGGCATGACAATCGGTTTGTCTTGCCGCTTTCTGCAGCACTGGGTGCCGCATTCGTGGTTTTTTGCGACCTGTTGGCACGCGTGCTGTTTGCCCCCTACGAAGTGCCCGTCGGTATTTTGATGGCGTTTCTTGGCGGGCCGTTTTTCATCTATCTCATCTTGAAGAATCGCAGGGTCAATCTTGATTAACGCTGTCGATATGCAAGAAGTCTCTTTTTCTTACGGGGAAGCACCTTTGATTGAAGAGTTGTCGGTGTCATTTCCTCAGGGCTGCATCACCAGTATCGTCGGCCCAAACGGTTGCGGAAACTCGACGCTGGTCAAGCTGATCGACGGGATGCATCGGCCGCGGGCAGGCGAAGTTAGGGTGTGCGGGCGTGCCACGCTGGGCTTGGGAAGCAAGCAGCGTGCGCGCATCGTGGC
>JAVWGW010000132.1:0-4427 GCA_036640375.1 Raoultibacter sp.
CGCGAATACGAACACGAAATCGAAGAAGAAAGCGCCGCTTCCTAAGAAGACAGCGCTTTGATGCGAACGCTCATATCGATGGGTTTTACAAAAAACAAACAGCTGGTTACCAGGCCGTTGACGCCAGTCTGCGCATAGGATGTAGCGTTTCCTTCGTTGACTCCACCAGCAGCAAGCAAGGTGATTGCGGGGTTGATGCCCCGCAATCGAGGCACCATTTCGCTCAGATCTGCTGCCGGCACCTTGTCAAACTGGATGCCGTCGATGCCCACCTGGGCTAGACGGGGCGCATCGGCAAGACTGGCTTCGATGATAATTTTCTTTTCGCAGCAATGCGCCTTTATTTCGGGCAATTTTTCAATCAAGGCATCGATGCCGCCAATAAAAGCAAGATGGTGATCGAAGATGAGGATTGTTTCGGAAAGTCCCAAACGATGGGGAAAGGCACCGCCGACGCGCGCCGCCTTGGTGGCAAACGGCTTTGTGCTGGGAATGCCTTTGCGCGTGGTAAGCACCGCGACGTGCGGGTTTTCGGCCTGAGCAGCGCGCACCATACGGTTTGTTTTCGTTGCGACGGCGGAATAATAATCGCACATATTGAGGCAGACCTTCCAGGCAGTGTGTATGCGCTGGGCACTTCCGCGGGCGCATAAAAAGCTTTCGCCCGCCGCTAGGGCATCGCCGCTTTTCCGGTGCTCCGTGATGGACAGCCCGATTTTCTTGCACATCTGCATGGCTTCTTCAACGCCGCTTAAAAGGCAATCTTCGCGGGTGAAGTATTCTATTTCCCCAGGTTGGTCATTGATTCCCAAAACGGATGAGGTCAGATCGCCATAGGGAGCGTCTTCCAGGATGAGTGAGTCGAGCAATGGATTTGAGATATACACGGTTACCCCTTTATTCTAGTGTTAGAATAATCTATAATGAGGTTAATTATAGAGCAACGCTTGCGGGATTCAAGCCACAGTCGTTGCTTTTCTTTTGGGATCGATAAAGGGGAGTTTATGAAAAAGGCACTGGTTTTTTTCGTTTCAATGATGATGGTTGTTGGCGTGATGGCGGGCTGTTCTGCGTCACAGCCAGAAGCAAAGCCCGCTGAACAGGCACCGGCTACCGAGCAGAAAGCGGCGACAAACCTTGAGGGGCATACCCTGCAGATTTACTGCGGTGCCGGCATGACGAAGCCGTTTCAGGAAATCGCCGATGCCTTCAAGGCTGAAACTTCTTGCGAAATGAACACCACATTCGCCAACGCGGGACAAATCCAATCGCAGATCAACACAACAAAGGAAGGCGACCTGTTCATTGCCGGGGCAAAAGAGGAAACACAAGCAATCGAAGGGGTGATTGCTTCGAGCACAGATTTGGTGAAGCATATTCCGGTTTTAGTGGCGGGCAAAGATAATCCCAAAAACATTACAGGTTTGGCTGACTTGGCAAACGAAGGCGTGACGTTCATTATGGGGGATCCCGAGTCGACGCCCATCGGGAAAATCGCCAAGAAATCCTTGGGTGATTTGGGCATTTTCGGCAAAATCAATGTTATCGCCACGACGACCACCGCGCCGCAACTTGCAACGGCAATCGGAGCGGGAGAGGCCGACGCCTCGATCGTCTGGAAGGAAAATAGCAAGGCCGATGGCGTACAAATCGTTCAAACGACCGATTTGGATAAGTATGTGAAAACCATTCCCGCCGTATCTCTGACCTGTTCAAAGGATGCTGAAGCTTTGACTGCGTTCAGCGAATATCTCGGATCCGATGCAGCGCATGCTATTTGGGAAAAATATGGTTACGAAGTTCTCTAAATGAAGGAATGTCCTTCTCAAAAGTTCGACTTCTTTTCTTGTTTCACGATTGCAATAGCGCTGCTGGTGACTTTGTTCATCGGTGGCGCTATCTGCGCAATCGTTATCGGTGGCGCGCCCAGTTTCGGTGAAGCGATTCGGTCGGAAGAAGTACATTTTGCGCTCGGCTTAAGTTTGAGGACTGCCACGATTTCTTCCCTGCTCTGTTTTGCCCTGGCGATTCCCACCGCATTCGCTCTGACAAAAACCAATATGCCCTGCAAGCGGGTTGCGCACATCCTGCTTGAGTTGACGCTTTCTTTACCCTACATTTTGCTTGGCTTGGCGTTGCTCATCGTTTTTTCTTCGCCGTTTGGGGATGCGTTAAAGGCGATTGGTATCAAGTTTGTTTTTAGTCCTGCGGGCATCGTGGCTGCTCAATTGATTGTCAATTTACCGTTTGCAATTCGGTTGTGCCGCACCGCTTTTGCCGGCGTGGATGGTCGTTTGGAATTTATCTCAAAATCTTTGGGAGCCTCAACGTTTACTGCGTTTCGTACCGTTACCTTGCCTCTTGCAAAAAATTCGCTGATTAGCACGTTTATTCTTACCTGGTCGCGCGCGATTGGGGAATTTGGTGCGACGCTCATGTTGGTGGGTATCACGCGCATGAAAACCGAAACGCTGCCGGGAAGTATTTATCTCAATATTTCGACGGGGAACAACGATATGGCTATGGCGACAGCGATTATTATGCTGGTAGTTTCGGGTGTGGCGCTGCTGATTGCCAACGTGCTCAGCGCCCCGAAGCCAATCGATCGCTTCAGTACCGAGGAGGTTCGATGAACGCGCTCGATGTGCGGAAACTTTCGTTACGGCGGGGATCGTTTACCCTGCACAACGTTTCTTTTTCCGTTTCGGAAGGAGAAATTTTTTGCCTGCTGGGGCAGACGGGCGCCGGAAAAACGATTTTACTGGAAGCGCTCGCGGGTGCTTACAAAGTGAAGCCAGGTCAGATTCAATTTTTCGGGCAAGAGGCTTGTGGGCTGAGCATTCAGGGGCGCCAGACCAGCTTCGTGTATCAGGATTACGGCCTCTTTCCCCATCTGAGTGTTTACGACAATATCGCTTACGGCCTTAAGCGCCATAAAGTGCCCCGGGCAGTGATTGCACAAAAGGTTGCCGACATTATGGGGCTGCTTGCCATCGCGCATATCGCCGATCAGTATCCGCAAACAATCAGCGGGGGAGAACGGCAGCGTACGGCGCTTGCCCGGGCGTTTGTTTTGGAGCCGCAACTGCTGTTGCTTGATGAACCGTTTTCGGCGCTCGACCCCTCCACTAAGGCGAAAATGTACGAAGAGGTCAAGCGTCTTCATGCGGCGTTTGGGTGTACCATCGTTTTTGTGACCCACGATTTTGCGGAAGCGCAGCAGCTGGCCAATCGTATTGGCATCATGCTCAAGGGTGAATTACGCGAAGTGGTGCAAGCTTCCGCATTGATGGAAAAAACGTACGACACCGACGTTGCCGCCTTTCTGGGCCAGAGCGCGCCCGTGCCCGCCGAGGCATCGGTATGTTGAGGCATAAAGACGCTTGTGCGCTGGGCGCTGCCGGGCTTGGGTGTTTACGCGAAGAGCAGTTCGGGTAGCGCAATGTCGTGGTTTTCGCAGGGGATGTGGTCGACCTCTTGTTCGGCGAAGGCCACACCGATAATGCGGGTGCCCGGTGCTAGGCGCGGCAAAAACCGATCGTAATTGCCGCCGCCATAGCCCAAGCGCCCGCCGTGCGCGTCGAAGGCCACCAAGGGCACCACCACAGCCCCAATGTGGGCAGGGTTCACAACCGCAAACGGTTCAAGCGCAGGCGCATTGGCGGCGAAAGATTGCAGCGGATGGGTGACAAACGGTGCTTGGCCACGCGCGTAGTCCTGCGGTGAAACTATGCGAAATTCCATGCGGACGGGGGCTGTGCGCATCATGCAGGGGAAGCACAGCTGCACACCCTTATGGTAGGCGGCGGTAATGAAAAGGTCCAGTGAAAGCTCGCCTTCCATTGCCGCATACACGGCAATCAGGCCGGGTAAAGGATCAAGGGCAGCTTCCAGCTGCTGGCAAACCTTTTGGCTCTTCTGCCTGCGCAGAGACGTTTTAATATATCTGCGTTGTATTAAAATATATGTGCGTATGTCTGATTTAGTTTTCATGGTATTATTATCACATAGGGGTGTCGCTTCCCCGTCTGTTTTCCTTGTTTGCTTTACACCCTTCAGGGGTGTTTTACTTGAAATAAAACCGTAGTTGTGTGCTAGACTATGCGCTTAGGATCGAGTGCCGCGATTGAAGGAAGAATGCCACTATGCAACTAAGAGCGACAACGGATTATGCTATTCGTGCAATTTTATTCCTCACTGAAGAGGGTCGTGTCTGCTCTTCTCGCGAAATAGCCGAGGCTATGAAAATTCCTCGTGACTATTTTATTCGCCTGACAAAAGAACTGCGCGATGCCGGGCTTATCAACGCCCATCCGGGGCGCTATGGCGGCTATAGTTTGGCGCAGCATCCTTCAAAAATTACCCTGTTCGACATTGTGTCGGCCATGGAAGATATGACGAACATCAGCGGTTCGCTGGGCAAGGAA
>JAVWGW010000133.1:0-3909 GCA_036640375.1 Raoultibacter sp.
GGTAGCCCGCCACGCCCACCAGACCCAGGCCGCCCACAGCAAGGCCAGCCAGTGCCCAGGGGCGCGCGGCAGCGGCCAGCTGCCCCTGTTCGGCGGCAACGCCGCCGCCGTTGTCGCTGCCCACAGCCATCGCACGCGCTTCGCCGCCTGCCATCAAGGGCACCGCTTCGCCGCGCGCAGCTTCGGCTGCCGCTTGTTTTTCTGCGGCAGCAGCCACAGGGGCGCTTACCGGCACCGCCGCAGGGGGCACCGTTGTTGCGGCCGCAGGCGTCGCCGCCACACCACCCGGCGCACCCGGAGTAACACCCGGGGTGCCCCCACCCGGAACATCAGGGGTCCCCGGAACAACAGGAACAACAGGATCAACGGGCTTTTCCCCCGCACTCTTAAGCGCAAACAGGTTTCCGGAATCATTGGTGTAATACAGTGCACCATCGGCCCCGGCAACGATGGAAGCCATGCAGTAGTTTTCATCTTTAGCTTCGGGCGCAAAAAGCAAAATACAGCTTTTATCCACCGACGAATAACAATACACGCCACCCGGTTTGGCATTGCAGGTGAAATAGGCATACGCAGCGCCCGCCTGCACAGAGACGAGCGGGGACGACTGCACCTGACCGGGCAAAATCGAGCCATCGCCCAGCGTTTCTACCGAATCTTCAACACGCATCTGCTCCGTATCGATAACGGCGAAAACACCTTTGTAGGCAGCCGTTGCGCCGCCCACATAAAGCTTCCCGTTGGCAAGTGCGGGCGTCGAAGTGCTTGAGGCGGCAAACTTCACGCTGCCCTTATCGGTAAGCGACCCATCAGCAGCAACGCCAACTTTGTGAAGCACGCCCACCTTATCGGCAACGTACACTTCCGTACCCGCAGCGTTTGCCACAACGCTCGAACGCACCGATGCGCCCAAAGAAAGACTTCTTGCGGCTGCCTGCGCCTGTGCCGTGCGCCCCGCCGCAGCCTCAATGGACCCTGTTTCTGCATTATAGGAAGTGAGGGTGCCGGCGTCGTCAGCCACAATTAAGTAATTACCGCACACCGCACCCCCTGCCCAGTAATAACCCGAGGTTTTATTCTCATGACTCCACCTCAGCGCGCCCGTAGCAAGATTTACGCAGACATAATAACCACCATAGCTCGTATTCCAATCAGCAGCAGCGGTGCCGAAATAGACAGAGCCCCCCGCAACGCTCAAGGTGGTTAAGGGCTGCTGCGATCCTTTCGGGTTATCGGGAAGGGCATCGGTCAACCACGTCGTCGTCAGGGCATCGGCCGTCAGTGCCTGTAAGCGACCCTTTGCAAGCGGCACGACGATTACGCCCTGCGCATACACCATGCGGCACGTCGATTCTATGGCCGCAGCCAAAGGAGCGCTCTTCTTCAGCTTCCCCGTTTCCGCATCAAAAAGGCGCAGTTCGTTGCCCACTGCTATATAGATGTCCCCGTTGACTACAAGCGGATCGGACACTTGCGTATTCCAATCAGTTAACTGTTTGAGCCTTTGTGTCCAGGCAAGATCAGAGGCTTCGGTAGGCGTTGCTACATTGTTCAACGAACCCCCGGCATTGCCAAACCCTGGCCAAGCAGAATCATAGTTAGGGCGCGGGGCATCGGGCACAACGACAACACCATTCGGTGGCAAGGTATTGTCTGGCGGCAAGGTGTCGCTCGGTGGCAGGGTATCGCCCGCCGAGTAATACCAAACAACTTCATCCCCTGGCTGAAGGATGGTATTTGAAGCAAGTTTATCTGCCAACCTACCGTTGACGTAGAACTGCCACCAGGCACCCGTTGCCGGATCCCACGCAAGTGAAGTGCCCTCGGCTGAAGTGATAGAAAAAAGACCCGCATCGTAGGTGCATCCCGCGCCGTCGAGCACCGCCTTGGTCATGCTTGCGGCATCGCTGCCCACAGAAACCTTGCGTTCGGTGTTGGCTACCCACACCTGCTGGGCACCCTTGGCATCTTTACCGATCACCCTGCAAGTAACCGTGCATTTTTCTTCTGGCACAGCGGGCGCATCTAAGCCCGTGGTGCCCGCAACCCTTGCTGTCGTTACAACCGTTTGGCGCGCCAACTGCGCAAACTGCGCATTGTCAGGGTAGCGCTGGGCGTACGCGGCATACTTCTGGCTGGAAAGGCAGCTTTCGATCGTGACACTCGTATTGTATTGCGGCTGATGCACCAGAAGGTTTTCATGGGTGATAATGTCGGGCCTGCCTGATTTGAACAGGCGCCATCCTGCAGACCCCATCGGATCGTATCCCACTAAATCAACGGGAACGATTCCCCCGCCCGTTTGGTCTTTTGAGCTAAAAACCCAGGCCACATTTCCATCCGCATCCAAATGAGCCTCTTGAAAAGCGTGCATGTTCTTCGCAATCGCATCCACGGAAGCGTTTTCGCCCCTGATGCCCTCGCTATAGGATGCTTTAACCTTATCCATAAGAGCCACTTCGCTATCAAGCTCTTGTTGCTGAAGCGCCTTGAGGGTGAAAGGGCCAATGTCGCGTGTTACCGTGATGCCCTCGTAGCTTAGCGTTGCCTTTATTTTTGTGGAAGAATCAGGGGCACCGGGTAGAGGCCTATAAGCGGCCGCCCGATAGCCACTCACCACAAAAGAATCATCAATGCCCGCATAGGAAAGCTTGTAGTATTTTCCATCAAGGCCGAGGGATCGGGGTGTCGGGCACAGCACGTCGCCCACAACCGAGCCGGCAACAAGAGGTTTTTGCGTTTCGGCATCGGTGAATTTCAGAGGCGTTATCTTTTTAAGAATGCTAGTGAGTGCGGCCGTCGTTTGCTCAAGTGTTGCATCATCTTTCTTCTTCACCGTCACATCAAATGTTTTGGTGAGGGCAATCGTATCGTTTTGCGATTGATTAAAGGAAATTTCCGCCGTCAGTGTCAGGTTTTTATCAAGGGGGCTGCGCGTAACTTTGCCCACATAGGGTTTCGCGTCCCAAGAGTTGCCCACAATCTTAAGCGCTGTTGTGTCGCTTGATTTCCAGGTAACAGGGGCCCACGTTTTCCCGTTTGCCTGCGCCAACAGCGAAACATCCGAACAAAGGGCTTCAGGGGATTGACCTGCGTCGCAACTAAGAAGATTTGCTTGGGAAATTTGTTGTTCGAGCAAAGATTCGACGCGCGCCACATCCCACGGCAATGAAGACTTGGACGCAGGGGTCCACGTTGCGGTGGCCTCCCCTACGCTAAGCGCGAATACAACTTCAAATTGCCGCAAAATCGACCAGTCGGTTGCTGCGGTCTTTTCATCAGGATTAAGGTAAAAATAGGTGATAGCACCATTGGTCGCATCCTGCGCCGCAGAAATACCCGCAGAAGCTGCCGGATCTGAGCCACTAAATACAACTGATTGCACACCTACGCCCACATCCCCATAGCCAAGCTCTTGCAGTTTAGCTGACAGGAGGGTGTTTATGTTGGTATCAACCCCATAGCGCGGGTTCACGCGATAAAACGAAAGCCCCTGCAGCGCCGCAACGGCAGCAGCAAGTCGGTTTTCGTTTTCAGAGGGAGTAGCCTGCACCGAAAGCTTGCCCCTGTCATTTTTTTCGGAAAGGGTAGCTACAGCCAAAGGCACATCTGTTGCCACTGTGGCATCAGGGCTGGTGGGTGCAGCTTCGTCCGATGCCACCGGCGCGGTGTGTGTTAGCGCTGTGGCGTCGGGGCTGGTGGGCGGGGTGGCATCCTGTGCCCAAGCGGCGTGCGGAACAAGCGATGCGGCAAGCACGAAGGCAAGCAGGGTGGAAAACAGGCGCGAAGCGATGTGTGATTGCATGTAAAAAACCTTTCCCAGGGCGAAGCTAGGATGATCGAGTGTTCCGACTTTGCTTCTTCTGAAGTGGCCGCTTTGCCTGCGGTTATCCCCTTCATCAGCGTTTA
>JAVWGW010000133.1:3919-4261 GCA_036640375.1 Raoultibacter sp.
ACTGGTATAGCGCGGGATTTTCACCCGCATTCCCTCAAGCAATCCATCCGGGATTGCCAGCGCCGTGCCCGGCGCAACCATCAGTGCCATTAGTGGTGCGCTAGCATTCTACCATCCCGCCCGATCCCCGCCCAAGAAACTTGCAACAAAACCCACGAACCCACGGATGCAAAATTGCACGCTTAAATTGCACAACTTGAGATGCTAAAGTTTGAATACGGGAAAGGGTTTCTACGGAAGGGACTTGCGAAGTGCGCGCCGGCTTAAGTGCTCTATTCGTTTTTCAACCTCTTTGCATATCTGAGCGATGCGGCTTTCGGGCATGAGGGGGTTTTGGGTAAG
>JAVWGW010000134.1:0-4192 GCA_036640375.1 Raoultibacter sp.
TCCTTGTTTGGCACCGAATAAATGTGCGTGAGCGAATCGGGGCACACGATAACTTCAGGTTGCGTCGGGCTTTCAACAAAGGCCTGGGCGGCTATGCGCTGCAGCCCCGCAGGCAGGGTAAGCACACCCGGCGTGGGGAAGGCCTGAAAGTGGAGCGTGGTGCCATCTTTTGAATACAGGCTGCCTTTGCGTGAGGCGAACGAAGGATTGTCTTTATCGACATGGTAGGCGATGGATGAGGGAACGCAGGTGGCTTGTGTGATGCTGAATTCTTGCGTTCCCATACTCTGCACGCTGCGGGAAATAAAAAGGTCACGCACGCAAAGGGCGGCAAAGGCATTTTGTTCCACACGCGTTACGCCGTCGGGTAAAATGACGGCGCGGACGTCTACCCCATAGACGAGCCTGCGCGCAAAAGCGCTGGTTGCGATACGGGTGACGGGAATTTTCCCGATGCTTTGGGGGATGACGATAAGCACATCGACCCCCTTGTGCCCGCAGTGTTCTTCGTAGGCGTGAAGGTTTATTCCTGTGATGGTATAGCCCTCTTCATCAAGGCGTACGCTTAGGAAGGGCTCGTGTTGCGCCGTTGTTTGAAAGACGTCGGAGAGAGCTTGCTTGTGTGTGGCGCGTGCAAGTGTGGCTTCACGAATTTCTTGCCCCAGCCCCAGCCCCAGAAAGCCGGCTTCAAACAGGCCAACTTCCTCTTGATTGTTGGGAGTTTTTTGTAAGGTCCAGCTTTCGTAGGGGAAAAGTTGAGGCGACCAGATTTCTTGCGCGCAAGCTTTGGGTGGGCCGTCTTGATGCACGTCGTCGATGTTTATAGTAAGCGGGTTTTCTTTCGCATGCTCAATAATTTCTTGCAGGTTTTTGCGGGAATCTTGAAAGATCATTTTCTCGTACATCAGCACTCGCATCCTTCTGTCAAAATGAGCGTCACACCAGTTTACCATCATGATGCCCCATGGTACACTGACGTAAAGAGTGCTTTGGATTTCGAAGTGGTGTCGCTTATTTCTGCGGTGCGCGATTGTGGGGTGACGGGCATGAATTCTGATATTAGTGCACTTGCACAAGACGTATTGGCGCTTTCCAAAAACTCGATTCTTGTCAACCTGCGCTTCATGGACAAGGCTTTTTCAAAGCTTGACTTCAAAGAGGACGCCTCGGTATCTTGGGCAACTGATGGCAGGGTGATCCGTTACAGCCCCAGCGCGGTGCTGCGTGCGTATGCTGCGCAGCCCGGTGTTGTTGCGCGCGATTATTTGCACCTGGTGTTCCACTGTATCTTTCAGCATCTGTTTATTGGCGAACCGGTTAGGCCTGTTTATTGGGATTTGGCCTGCGACATAGTTGCCGAACACCACATCAATGAACTGGGCCTTGCTGCCACGCAGGCCATGCGCGTGCAAGACCAGCACACAATCATTGCGCAGCTTTCTCAAAAACTGCCCTTTTTGTCGGCTGAAAAGGTGTATCGCCTTTTTTTGGAAGAGGGGCTTTCCGAAGAAGAAGCGCACGCTATGCGCCAGCACTTTTTAGCGGACGACCACCGCTCGTGGTACGATTTTAGTGCTGGGGCAGCTGCGCCGGCATCCGCCGATGAAGTGGCACCCCAGGATGCGGCGGGGCGCGAAACCAAAGCCTTTGCCCAAGCGGAAAACAGCACCGAAACCGATCAGCTGCCCGAGGATCGCGCAACGCGCTACAAATCAAGTCGCGGCATGGATGCAAGCGAAATCACGAAAAAGGAAAAACCCGAAAACGCAAAAGTTGCGACGGGTCAGCGCTTTGCAAATTCCATTTCGCTTGATCGTTCGCGAGAACAGTGGAAAAATGCGGCCTATGAAATGGGCGTTGAACTGGAAACATTTACGAAGCTATGGGGCACGGAGGGGTCGGCTTTGACGATGGGCCTTAAGGCCGTCAATCGAGAAAAGCAGGATTACCGTGAATTTTTGCGTAAATTTGCCACGCGCGGCGAAGAAATCAAGGTAAACGACAACGATTTTGACTACATATTTTACTGCTATGGGCTGCAAATGTTTAAAAGGATGCCCCTGATTGAGCCCCTTGAATACGTCGATGAAAAACGCATCCGCGATTTCGTTATAGCCATTGACACCTCTGCATCGACCAAGGATGAACTGGTTCATAAATTCATGACGAAAACCTACAATATTTTGCAGGAAACGGAAAGTTTCTTCCAGAAGATGAACCTTTATATTATTCAGTGCGATGCCGCCATTGCTGACGTGGCGCACATCACCTCGCGTCGCGCATTTGATGATTACCTTGCACACATGCAGATCAAAGGGCTGGGAGGCACCGATTTTCGCCCGGTGTTCGCCTATGTGGATGCCCTGATTGAAGCGAAGGAGCTCACAAACCTGGGCGGTCTGATTTATTTCACCGACGGGCAAGGAACCTACCCCGCCGCCAAGCCCGACTACGATACCGCCTTCATTTTTGTGGACGATACGCTGGCGATGCCGAGTGTGCCTTCGTGGGCAATCAAGCTGGAAATGGAAACAGAAGACATTGCCTCTTTCGATGAACCCTAAATAAAGTGGCTGCTAGCAAGGCGGCCTGAATCTGATTTTACACAGTAGGGCACGGATAAGAAAAGAAACGATAGGTGATAAGCGTGAATATCGAACAAGCCAAACAGCAAATCGAAAATGCCATGAAGGCGTATTTCACCAAGGATGAATTTGGCAATTATGTGATTCCCACCGAACGGCAGCGCCCCGTGTTCTTGCTGGGTGCCCCCGGCATTGGTAAAACGGCGATTATGGAGCAAATTGCGCGCGATCTTGATGTGGGCTTGGTGTCCTATGCCATGACGCATCACACACGTCAAAGCGCTATCGGCCTGCCGTTTATCACAACGAAAACCTATGGGGGCACCGAATACGAGGTTTCCGAATACACTATGAGCGAAATCATCGCGTCGGTTTACGACGCCATAGAGCAAACGGGCAAGCACGAAGGCATCCTGTTTCTTGATGAAATCAATTGTGTTTCTGAAACCCTGACCCCGGCCATCTTGCAGTTTTTGCAGTACAAGGTGTTTGGCCGCCATCAGGTCCCTGCAGGATGGATTGTTGTGACGGCGGGCAATCCGCCCGAATACAATCGAAGCATCCACGATTTCGATATTGCGACCTGGGATCGCCTCAAGCGCATCGACGTGGAGCCCGATTTTGAAGTGTGGAAGCACTACGCCTTCAATCACGGGGTGCATCCCGCCATTTTGACCTATCTGGAAATTAAGCCCGGCGATTTTTATAAGGTGGAAACCACCGTGGAGGGAAAATCGTTTGTGACGGCGCGCGGGTGGGATGATCTTTCCCAGATGATCGTGCTCTACGAACACAACGACCTTCCCGTCGATGGGCTGCTTGTAGGGCAGTATGTGCAAACCCCGCAGATAGCCAAAAGGTTTGCGGTGTATTACGACCTGTTCAACAAATATAAATCCGATTATCAAGTCGATGCCATCTTGGACGGCAGCGTTCCCGACGAAATTCGAACGCGTGCCAAAGCTGCCGGCTTTGATGAACGCATAGCGCTTATGGGCTTGCTTATGGATGCCGCGGGCGAAAACCTGCGCGCGACTGTGTTAAAGCAGCGCGCCATCGAATACCTGCATACACGCTTGCTCAATGTGAAGGCACGCATCGAAGGGGCAGGCCACACGCCTGAAGAGCCTTTTGACATCCGCCACTTGTGTGCCGAAGAACAGCGTGATGTGCGCGCTGAGGCCGAAACGGCACAGGGTGTAAGCGGGTCGGCCAGCGAAAAGTATCATGTGTGTGCCTCGGCTCTCGCATTTTTCGAAGCGCAGGAAAAATCAACTACGGATGTGACCTTCGCTGCCCTTAGCGCCGCCTTTGAAACCTGCGTGGCCGAACTGGATGCAGCGATTGCCGCAACCGCGACTATGCTTGATAACGTGTTTCGCTTCATCGAAAACGTGTATGGCGAAGGCCAGGAAATGTTGCTGCTTATTACCGATTTAAGCGTCAACCGCTACGGCATGGCATTCATCAACGAACACGGCTGCGAACGCTATTTCGCCCACAATAAAGAACTGCTATTCTATGAACGCGGCAAAGACATCATCGAACGCCTCGACGCACTCGACCTGTTGGATCAGGCCGATTTGTAGAATATAAGGCACGAACAG
>JAVWGW010000135.1:0-4152 GCA_036640375.1 Raoultibacter sp.
GGCAACATACCTTTGACAGCATGTTCGATAACGCGTTCGGGATGCTTAGCCATTGCCTCTTCGAGGGTTTCAGACTTCAGGCCACCCGGAAAACCGCTGTGACGGAAGTATTCCTTGGCACTTAACTTATTGCCCGTGACGCGGATTTTGTCGGCGTTGATGATAACGACGAAATCGCCCGTATCAATATGCGGGGTATAAGTAGGCTTGTGCTTGCCCTTGAGAATATGAGCGGCCTTGGTTGCAACGCGACCAAGCACTTGGTCCTTAGCGTCGATCAAGACCCACGCGCGCTCAACTTCGCTGGGTTTTGCGTAATACGTTTTCACGAATATTCCTCCAATAAACTTAAGTTTCGTTTTTCAAAAGTGCAGGTTTCACGGATGCCGGGTTCCTACACCAGCAACGCCGAACAGGGTCTGGACTCCTTGTTACGCACGTTTCCGTTGCACGCTGCCACACGGGGCTTTTGAAAGCGAACCTTTGCATTATAGGATTGTTGGGCAAGCGAAGTCAACGAAAAAACACCCAAATCACCCACATCTGCAGAAAGTGTGGACGAAAAGAGGCCTTGCAAGCACGCGCTGTCTTAAGGGGCAAGAACGCGCGCAAGCGATTTGCGGTGAGCTCTTTTGAATTCGTACATTTTTTGATCCGCTTCTTCAAGGGAAACGCTGGTGGAAAGTGAGGAATCCGCCGCAACTTCTTGGATGCCGAAGCTAAAACTGCGCTTGAAGCGATACCCTTTTGGCACTTCCTGCTGCGCAAATTCTTCGCGCAGGGCAAACAGCACGTTCTCCAGCTCTTTTTCGGTGCAACCCGGCTTGACCACCAAAAATTCGTCACCACCGATGCGGCACAGTTCGCGCGGGCGCGACACCTTCCCCAAAAGCTCGGCTAAGGCAACAAGATATTCGTCGCCTTCATCGTGCCCAAATTCATCATTGCAATATTTCAAGTAGTCGATGTCGATAAAGGCAAGTGCGAAGGACTGGTGCTCGTCGTGCAACTTTGCCATAACGCCCATGCCATAGCGTCGGTTATAAAGCCCGGTCAGGGCATCCCTAAACGCAAATTCACGCATGCGATCTTGTTCTTCTAGCACCTGGGTATCTTCAACGATCAGGTGAGCGATAGCGTAGGCATTTTTCCAGCGAATGCGATGCGAGGTGATAGAAAAATGAAGCGGCCGGTTCACCTGCGATGACGGATCGACGCTTGGGTCGTATTCCCAGGTTAAGGGGTGCGTTTTGACCTCTTCAGCACAGGTGATTAAATGCTTTCTAAAGCTTTCCTTTAACACCGGATGGCTGCGGGCAAACGCCTGCGCCGTTTTCGTTTCAAAGATGAATTGGCCGCTGGCTTCATCAATTAGAACGATGAAGCGCGCATCATCGAGGGTCATTTCCATGAC
Organism: Raoultibacter sp.; assembly: GCA_036640375.1. Lineage (GTDB taxonomy): Bacteria > Actinomycetota > Coriobacteriia > Coriobacteriales > Eggerthellaceae > JAVWGW01. The sequence goes on from JAVWGW010000135.1 coordinate 1,415, forward strand.
AAGGGTGTTCATGTCGTCAAGATCCTTGTTTTGCGCTTCGACAACCTGTCGTTCGGCAAGCAAGCGCTCTTCGCGTTCCTTTAGCTGCTGGGTCATCGCGTTGAACGCATCGCTGAAATCCCCCATGAAATCGATGCGCTGGGTGTAATCCCCCTTTGTGACCTGCTGCGCCTGCCAACGTACATGGCGCAGCGCCCCCTGGATTTCTTTCAGCGGCGCGGCCAACACGTTGTCCACCGCAGGCGGTTTCGCATCAAGGTTGCCGCGCATTAAATCTTTACCGAACACCTTCTGTTCCTGCACGCATGCGGCCAAAAACTGCAATCCCTCGCCCAAATGCTGCAAATCAGGCGGAAGCACCGCTGTATCAAGCACCGCTTTTTCGGGATGGTAAATAAGGTTTTCAAGAAACCCCATCAGCAGGTCGGAAAGCTCTTGGTTTGTTTCTATCCGTTTTTCCAATGTTAGTGCGCCGCAGCGATAACGTTGCCCTTGAAGCGACATACTCTATCGCCCGAAGCCCAGCAATCGACTTCTCTGACGTGATACGTTTTCCCCGTATAAGCTTCCAAAATGCCCGCCAGAAAGCCTTCGTCGTAATTGCACACCAGTTCATCGGTGGGGGGCAGGCCCGAACAATCCAAATCCTCCCCCACGGTCAGAGTAAAATCGCCCGTTGCGACATCGAATGCTTCTATGCGCAAAATGCCGATGCGCAAATCCTTCAGAGTTTTTTGCAGCTGCGCGATAAAAGAGTCGAAATCGGCATCGAGAGACAGCACGTTTTTCGCAAATTCGCTGCCCGCCAGCCACCCGGCACGCCGCCAGATAACATGGGCACCTTCCGCGCCCAGCTCATCGTAAAGCACGCTGTTGAGCGAGTATTCAAGCAAGCGATATACCAGCACGGGCATCTCTTCGCCCAGCTCGCAGCGGCCCTCTTTGATATCCCCCAGCTTGTCCCACGTGAAGCTGTTGTGACCACCCTTACCAAAAACGTTCATTGCGTCCACTCCTCTATACGGCTGCCAGGGCCTGTTGTAAATCGGCGATAAGATCTTCGGTCGATTCGATGCCGCACGAAAGGCGAATCAAATCGGGTGTGATGCCGGCGGCCATCAGTTCTTCATCGTTCATCTGGCGGTGCGTGGCGTTGGCGGGGTGCAACACGCAGGTGCGCGCATCGGCCACGTGTGTGGCGATGGAAGCAAGCTTCAGGTGTTTCATAAATTCTTCGGCCGCCGCACGCCCACCGGTGAGGCCAAAGCTGACCACGCCGCACGATCCGTTCGGCAGATACTTTTGCGCCAAAGCGTAATAGGCATCTTCGGGCAAGCCGCAGTAGCGCACGAAGGAAATTTTGGGATGCGCCTGCAAAAATTCAGCCACCGCTTGGCCGTTTTTGCAATGCTGCGCCATGCGCACATGCAGGCTTTCAAGCCCCATATTTAATAGGAAGGCGTTTTGCGGCGATTGGGTCGATCCAAAGTCGCGCATCAACTGCGCCGTTGCCTTGGTGATGAATGCCCCTTCAAGGCCAAACCTTTCGGCGTACACCACGCCGTGATAGCTTGCATCGGGCTGGCATAACCCGGGGAATTTTTCCGCCTGCGCCATCCAGTCGAATTTGCCCGAATCGACAATGCAGCCGCCCACCGTTGCGCCGTGGCCATCCATATACTTCGTTGTGGAATGCGTCACAATATCGGCACCCCATTCAAACGGACGGCAATTGATGGGCGTGGCAAAGGTGTTATCAACAATCAGTGGCACGCCATGGGCATGCGCGGCTTCGGCAAAGCGCTCGATGTCGAACACGGCAAGCGCGGGGTTGGCGATGGTTTCCCCAAAAACGGCCTTCGTGTTGGGGCGAAACGCCGCAGCCAGTTGCGCATCGGAACAATCGGGTGCCACAAAGGTGCATTCCAGACCCATACGCGCCATGGTGTGGGCAAACAGGTTGAAGCTGCCGCCATAAACGGCCGAAGAAACAACGATGTGGTCGCCGTTTGCCGCAATGTTGAACACGGCAAAAAAGTTGGCAGCCTGGCCCGAAGAAGTCAGCATCGCGGCGCTGCCCCCCTCAAGCTCGCAGATTTTCGCCGCAACGAAATCGTTCGTCGGGTTTTGCAGGCGCGTATAAAAATAGCCGGCTTCTTCCAAATCGAACAGCTTGCCCATGTGTTCGCTCGTGTCGTATTTCCACGTGGTGCTCTGGTAAATAGGCACCTGACGCGGATCGCCATCGCCGGGACGATAGCCGCCTTGCACGCACGTGGTGCCGATCATTTCATTCATGGGCGTTCTCCTTCTGCTTTCTTGCCGCCTGCCGCCCCGGTTTTCTGACCGAACGCTTAGGGTGGCCTTCTTGATTTCCCTAGTATAATCCACGTGGCGGGGATAGCGCATACGCGCGGTTCCCCTTCTGGGAAACATACACTAAAATAGAGGGGATGACCCCAAGCGAAGGACACGCCATGCCCATCAGAATTCCCGATTCATTGCCCGCGACTTCCATTTTGGAAGGCGAAAACATCTTCGTTATGACGGAATATCGCGCTATGCACCAAGATATTCGCCCGCTGCGGCTGCTGCTGCTGAATCTGATGCCCACCAAAATTGAAACGGAAACGCAGATTTTGCGCAAGCTTTCCAATACGCCGCTGCAAATTCAGGTTGACCTGCTGCAAACCGTCACCCACGAAGCGCTTAACACTGCGCAAAAACACTTGGAATCG
>JAVWGW010000136.1:0-4141 GCA_036640375.1 Raoultibacter sp.
CAAGGACGAATACGTCCACATTGGTCCGGCGGGCATTCACGTGGAAGATGGCAAAGATTCCGTTCATATATCCTGGCGCGAAGGCATCCATGTAGCCAGTTCAGAAGGCGAAGAAGTGCATGTGGGTTGGCGTGGCATCCACGTAATCGACCCCGAAGGCAACACCCGGGTGGGCGGCAAGTGGGCGTGCGGCGGCGGCAGTAACGCCACCAACAGCACCAGCAACACCGCCACCACCAACGATGCCGCAAACACCACTGCCAACACTGCCACCACCAGCAACGCTACCAGCACTACCACCAGCAACGCTGCCAGCTCTTCCGCACCCAACTGCGCCCCGGATTTCGATGGCGTCGTCATCGAAGGTGAGCACTTCGACACCTGGCACGACGCGCACGCGAAGTATGCGCACGGGTGGAACAAAGCCAGCGCCTACTACGCTTTCCCCTTTCCGATTTTGGCGACTCTCGTCTACCTTTTTCTCGGGATAGGGTTTGGCCTGTGGGGCATCGGGCTGCTGGTATTTTTAAGCATCCCTCTGTATTACCTGCTTGTTTCGCTGTTTCGTTCGCGCAAGCTGGCGCCTTTTTTGGGGGGTCTCTATTCGCTTGGGGCAACCGCCTGGTTTCTCTGCATGGCGTTTATTCAAAATGCGCCCCATCCCGCATGGGTAATCTTTCTAACAATTCCCCTGGTGGAATGGCTTATTTGGAGCATATCCCACCGGCGCCGTCGAACTATGCAAGATTCTGACGTAATTGACGTTGACCCGATGGTAAAATGATGAGGTTTGCAATCATAATTTCGACACGTTTCCTGAGTCACTTCAGAGCACGTGTCGACATTCTCTAGCGGCAGCGGTGTCGTGAGAATGTTTACGAAAGGGGTTAACATGACCGGTTCTCAAAAAGCACTCAATGTCTTATCTATCATCATCTTGGTTTTTGGCATTCTTGGCGTATTGCTCGGCATCTTCTTTGTTGCAGGGGCTACGATGCTTCAGGGAAGCAAAATCGAGGGCGTGGATGCTCAAGTTCTTTCCACCATGATGGGCATGGTCTTGATTGTTGGTGCCCTTATCGATGTCGTCATCGGCATCATGGGTCGCCGTGGCGCGAAAAATCCTGCCAAAATCAAGCCGTTCTTCGTTATCTGCGTCATCGGCCTCGTTCTTTACGTTATGAGTATCATCGGCGCGCTTACCACAGGCGATGTGGCTTCGCTGCCCAACTACCTGGTTAGCCTCGTGCTCGTCATCGCATGCCTCTTCTTTGCCGACAAGGTGAAGAAAGAAGCATAGACGCCGCATTGCGCGGATAGATCCTCCGTCTTTTGGTATGGTGTAAGCGTCGGTTTCCCCGCAAACGGAAATCGGCGCTTTGCTCGCTTTTAGGGGCACATCCAACAACGGACGAAGCGTCCGGCAACGAAAGGCACGCAACGATTATGAGCGATTATATAGAGGGAAAACGACCGGTTATCGAAGCGCTGCGCACGCACTTGCCGATAGATTGCGTGTTGTTGGCCGATAACATGAAGCGCGATGGCCTGGTGGAAGATATCGAACGCAAGGCTCGCAACGCGCAGGTGCCGGTGAAAACCGTGCCGCGCCGCCAGCTTGATGAAAAGTCGGAACGCGGCAGCCATCAGGGCGTCATGGCGAAAACGAAGCCGTTTAACTATACAAACGTGCAGGTTATCATCGATGCGGCCAACGCGCATGCGGCTGCCCACGACGGGTCCGCACTTGTGGTGCTGCTCGATCACATCACCGATGCGGGCAACTTGGGCGCTATCGCGCGTTCCGCCGAAGTGGTGGGTGCGGCGGGGCTGATCATTCCCAACAAGCGCAGCGCACATGTCACGGCGGCCACCTACAAAAGCTCGGCGGGTGCCATATCGCACATCAACGTGTGCCAGGTGGCCAACCTTGCGCAAACTATCCAGCGCCTGAAAGAAGCAGATTTTTGGGTTGCCGGCGCAAGCGAGCACGCCACCGATTGCATTTGGGATTCCAACTTAAAGGGCAAGGTTGCCCTGGTCATGGGCAATGAAGCCGAAGGCCTTGCGCGCCTTACCGGCGAAATCTGCGATTTTCTGGTCAAGCTTCCCCAGGCTGGGCAGGTGGGTTCTCTCAATGTTGCCCAGGCGGCAACGGCATGCATGTATGAATATTTGCGGCAGAATCGCGCTTAAATGGCGGCGGGGCGCAAAAAGTTACTTATCGTCGATGGCTATAACGTGTTGCGTTCGGGCGGCCGTTATCGCGATATAGCCGGCCCCGATTACACCGACGATGCCTTCAATCGTGCGCGCGAAACCCTCATCGGCGATGTGGTTAGCTATTCGGGTCACGACTGGCGGGCGATTATCGTATTCGATGGCGCGCACAACGCGTATTCCACCGGCGCTGCCGACAGCATCGGTGGGGTGAAAATCATCTTTTCGCCCGCAGGGTCTTCGGCCGACAAAGTGATCGAGAAACTTGCCTTCGATGCGCGGGCGCGCGGGGTGGAAACTCTGGTGGTAACCAGCGATGCCACCGTGCAAGATACCGTGTTTGGCGGCGGCGTCGACCGCATGAGCGCCGATGGTTTTTCGTGCGAAATGCGCGCGTTGGGCGAAGAAGTGGCACTGGACGAAACACCCGCCATAGCCCCGAAAAACACCGTGGCCGCGCGCATCGATCCCGCCGTGCGCGCCAAGCTTGAAGCCCTGCGAGATGCCCGCCGCTGAGCAACTAAATCTCCACTTCACCATACATAAATACTCTGCGCAGCGTATAGCGTGCTTTCGCATGTTCCCCTACTATGAGAACATGAATAATTTTCTGGTAAATACCAACGAACTAACCGCGAAGCAGTGGCTGTTTGATTGCGTGTTAGCCGTGGCCGTTTTCGCCTTTGGCGTGGCGCAGCTTTTGCTTACATCCACCTCGGTGATGATCCACGACGAAGGCTTCCGCGATATGATCGGCTATGTAAGTGTCGCCCCCAGCTTTTCGGCGTTTGTTGGCTTGGCGCTGATGACGCTTCCCCTGGCGTTGCGGCGCAAGTTTTCTTGGCCGGTATACCTTTTCATTCTGGTCGTGTTTTTGGGGTTGCAAGATGTTTTGCGCGGCTATTCCTTAACTATGGCAGGCCCCATGGTGGCCTTGTTTACCCTGGCCAGCGAACGAACGAAAACAGAAACCGCCATCGCAACCCTTCTGGGCGGCTTCGGCTTGCTCGTGGTTGCTTCGCCGGCGCTCAACCCAAGCCTTGCGCTGTTGGTGCGCGTGCAAAACATCACATCGCTTGTGGTGGCGGCGCTTGCCGGCTATGCCCTGAAGGCCTACCGCAGCTACTTGCTTGCTACAGAGTTGCGAGCCCTTGCGGCCGAAAAAAGTAGGGAAGAGGAAGCGGCGCGGCGCGTGGAAGAAGAACGGGTGCGCATCGCTCGGGAAATACACGACATCACGGCGCATTCCCTTTCGGCGGTAAGCGTGCAGGCCGCCGTCGTTCAACGCATGATTGATACCGATCCTGAAGCGGCGAAGGAAGCCATCATTCTTGTGCGTAAAACCGCCAAAGATGCCCTTGAAGAAATCCGCTCGATGATCGGCGTGCTTCGCGAAGGTACAGCACCCGAAACGGCACCCACGCAGGGGACCGACCGCCTGGTTGACATTGTGGAATACTTGCAGGAAGCTTCCCTCAATGTTACGCTCGATCTTACTCTTTTCGACAAAGCGCAGGTGCCCGCCTATATCGACTTTGCTTTATTCGGCATCGCCCGCGAAGCGGCCACCAACATCGTGCGGCATGCGCATGCGAAAAACGTCAGCATCGGTCTGTACAGCGATGCGAAGCGGGTGGGCTTGCTCATAGAAGATGACGGGGATGGCACGGCGGAAGCAGGGGTGGGCCAGGGTCATGGCATTCAGGGGATGCGCGAACGCGTCAACCTTTTGAAGGGCACATTTTCCTCTTTCGACCGTCGTGAAAACGGCTTTGTTGTTCGGGTGGAAATACCCCTGACGGATAAGGACACGCGACGATGAATGCGCAAGAAGAAATATTGATTGGCGGTTTGGATTCGGCTGGGCAACAGGCGCGGGAAGTGCAGCAGCGTTTGCGCCAGCGCAGTTCGGAAGCGGCTC
>JAVWGW010000137.1:0-4066 GCA_036640375.1 Raoultibacter sp.
ATCATGTGCACCCGAAGTATCCCATTGAAAACATATTCGGTATTGGTCATTGATGCGAATGCTAAAATACCCCGCCCTGTCACCTTTAAGGGGCTCAAGCCTATTGCCGGGCGGTATCTTCAAATCATCCAAAGAAGCAGCGATTTCTAGCTGGCGCAACTTACGACGAGCTACTTTTTCAAACGCAACGAAGCGCCTGACGCGCACACCTTGCGTCAATGCTTCCACGTCGGCATCTTTGAACGAAATGATCATGCTTTAATAGTAACGCCCTACACTAATAACGTCAAGCGTTACTAGCCAATCGCACAATTATGTGATTACAATCACGTTTTTGTTAATAATTGTGTGATTGTGGGGTTCCCTTCGCCCTTAGGGCTGGGCGCGTTTGGCCGAAAGCAGGTGCCGCTTGCGAGCAGGCCTGTGGGCGGCCTAGAATCGAAGGCTATGATAGCGACTGAGCGCGCGTAACCAAGAGCGCTTGCACCTGAATAGCAAACACGGAAGGTAGGACCCATGGGCATCTATGCGATTACCGGCGCATCCAGCGGAATCGGCGCGCGAACGGCCGAAATACTCAAAGAGCGCGGGCACATTGTTGTCAACATTGATTTGCGCGGGGGCGACATCAACGCCAACCTGGCAAGCAAGGAAGGCCGCGCTTCGGCGTTGGAAGAATTGCACCACCTCTACCCCGAGGGCATCGATGCCATGATTTGCAACGCGGGAGTTTCGGGCGACAACGCCAGCATTCCGCTTATTATTTCACTCAATTACTTCGGCGCCACAGAAATGGCCCGCGGCGCATTCGATCTGCTTGAGAAAAAAGGCGGCTCCTGCGTCGTCATTTCATCGAACAGCATCGCCCAAGGCGGTGCCCGCATGGATGTGGTGGGTATGCTGAACAATCACCCCGATGAAGATCGCATCTTAGAACTGGTGAAAGATTACGACCCGAAAGTTTCTCACACCTTTTATGCGGCAACAAAATACGCGATCGCCCAGTGGGCGCGCCGCATGAGTGCCGATTGGGGTGCACGCGGCGTGCGCATCAATGCCATCGCGCCGGGCAACGTGCGCACTGCTATGACCGAAGGCTTAACTCCTGCCCATATGGTTGCCGTCGAAGCCCTGCCTGTGCCCATCAACTACGGCCATGACCCCTTGATGGATCCGGTGCAGATTGCCAACGTGATCGCCTTTATCGCATCGCCCGAGGCCAGCGGCATAAACGGAGTCGTCGCCTTCGTTGATGGCGGTACCGACGCCCTGCTTCATTCTGAAAAAGTCTACTAGGAGGCCACACATGATTATCTCTGATTTCGTCGATGCCATGACGACTAAAGACCACGTAGCGCTGGCAAATTGCTTCACCGACACCTGCCGTCTGTTTGATTACTGCCCTCAGGGTGTCGGCCTTGAAAACTCGTATATCTACGGCAAGCGCGCCATCGATATGTTTTATCACAACAAGTTCGTCCTCGGCGGCTTTTCGATGCTTGACCCGCGCATCATCGACGAACGCATGCTGAATTTCTATGCCAACTACAACGGCGTCATCATCCATGCCATCGCCACTATTGAAAACTGCAACGGCGAAAGCTGCAGCCTCGACAACAGCCTCATCCAGGAAATGGTGATCCGCCCCGCCTAATTTTTTGCCCAGAAGCTCCCCAATAGCAGCGCGCACCCCTACGGCGCTCAATGACCCTTCAGCGAACCTTGGCGTAGAGCGCTTGCAGTTCATCGACCTTGCTTTGCAGGGAACGCTGCAGCTCAAGGGTGCGTTCGCGCGCTTCGGTAACATCCTGAAACGCATAGAGCCCCACCAGGTGCCCGCAGTTGTCGGTGGTGCACGATGCGCGGCCTTCCAGATAGATGGTCTTGCCATCACGCCGCAGGGCACGTGTATGAAAATCGTAGGGATCGCCCGTATTGATCAGCCCTTGCACATCGCTTTGCACCTGGGCCAGATCGTCGGGGTGGACAAAAGACGTGATGGTATTGTGGTGGATTTCTCTGAATTCACGTGCGGTGCATCCCAGATACTCAAGCGCCCGCTTGTTGACGTATTGCACGGTGGCATCGCCGTCTAAATAGCCCTTCATCAGCCCCATATCGATATTTTGGCCGAGCGTATAAAGTTCCCAGTTATCCATCTGAAATTCGGAGGGAATTTCTGCACTATACGCTTTTCCTGCATCTTGGGTTTCGCCCTCGCAATCGCGCGCTACGGGAGCCTGCATATTCCCTTCGGCAACGGTGCTCGACTTTACAAAGTTTTCGTAATCGGCAACGGGCAGGGGCTTGGCATAGAAATACCCTTGCGCAATATCGCAGCAACTCATCTTTTGCAAAAACTCAACCTGATCAGCCGTTTCAACCCCTTCGACAACGGTGCGCAGACGCAGCGATTTCACCAAATCGAGCACCTTGGCCACAATCAGGCGTCCCTTTTCGGTATTGACGGAATCTTCCAGGAAACTTTTGTCGATTTTGATGATGTCAGCAGGGAAATCCTTAAGGCTTCCCAAAGAAGAATACTCGCTGCCAAAATCGTCAAGCGACACGCTGAACCCCAGATAGCGCAGGGCGCTGGCCACATCGATAAGCGCTTGGATGTCGTAGGAAAATATGCTTTCTGTCAGCTCGATTTCAATAAGGTTTGTGGAAATGCCCCGCTTGTTCACCGTTTCAAATACCGTTTCGACAAAATCGGGATCGTTTAAGTGCACTTTTGAGAAATTCACAGAAATCGGCAGCAGCGGCATACCTTCACGCTTGCACTTTTGAAGAAAAAGGCAGGCCTGATCAAGCATGGAATAATCAAGCGGCACAACAAAGCCGTTTTGCTCAAACACGGGAATGAAGCGATCGGGGTACACCATTTCGCCGTTGGCTCGCTTCCAGCGCACCAAGGCTTCGGCACCCACCACTTCCCCCGTTTTCATCAGCACTTTTGGTTGCAAATACATTTCAAATTCTTTATTTTCAAGCGCTTCGGCCATGGAAAGGGTTATTTCCTTTTTCCACCACAAATCTTCGCGCATCTGCTGCGTGTAGGGCAAAATGGTCGTGACGTGATTTCCTTTTGCCTGCTTACGGGCAAAATTTGCCTTGTCGATCATGGTTTCGAGCTTTTTTTCAGGGTGGGCGATAAGGTAGAGGCCGCCCGAAGCAATAAGGTTGTAATGGGTGGGCAAAAAGGAAGACAAATCCGCTTCCATATCAAGAACATCCATGAACCGCTGGACAAGGGCATCGGTGGGCTGAGCAGGCACGAAGAAGATGAAATTATCCGCATGCATGTGCGTGAGCAATTCCCCCGGGCGAAGAGCCTGCGCAAAACGCTCGGCCGCTGCCCGCAAAGTCTGGTCGCCCAATTCATAGCCGAACAGATCGTTTATATACTTGAAGTTGTCGCAATCGACAGAGACTAAAACGTATTGGTTGGGGTGCGCGGCCGCCAACAAGGTGCGCACAGCTTGCGCAAAATGCGCATAATCAAGACAGCCAGCTTTGCCATACAGTGCCTTCATGCCCCCTCCTTTTAAAGGAAACTCCTAATAGTATACCTATTTTTAGGATATAAGTCTTCCAAAGAAGGCGATGAATTTTGCTGATCTGGCAAAGATCTGGGGCTCGGATCGGTGCTGAAACTGCGCAGGCAAGCCCTCATGTTATCTTTCCTTATTTCAGGTTATTAAATAACCTGAAATAAGGAGGTTCTCACATGGGTACTTTACACGAAGAGTTTTGACTTTGCGAAGGCAAGGGTCGCACGATCAGCGCAGTGACCCCGGCCATTGAGCGCGGCATGAGAATTTTGCCCCAGAACGAAATCGGGGCAGAACCACTTTCGCAGTCCCGCCCCGTAAAGCCCGAAAGCTTTGTAAGATTCGTTGATTATGACAGAGAAAAACCTCTTGTCAACCTCTCAATGAAACGCACCGAAGCCTCCACAAAGCTGTTTTCCCTGTAGCTTTCCTCAATAGAATGGTGCATGTCGAAAAAAGCACGAAGATCGCTTTTTGCCCTATCAGCTGCCTTTCCGCTGGGTACAAGC
>JAVWGW010000138.1:0-4050 GCA_036640375.1 Raoultibacter sp.
CTTTCGTGCAGCGTGCACTAAGTGCACAGCAAAACGCGGGCAAGGCTTAAGCCTCGCCCGCGCCTGGGAGGGTAAATTAGATTTCGTTTTTGATGGTTTCTGCCATGATGTAACCGTAGTTCATCGCGGCATCAAAGCCCATGGCGTAAGCGCGGCCATCTTTTTCCTCAATCGAACCGCACACGTCGCCCGCAGCATATAAGCCGGGGATAGCTGCACCGGCTTCGGTTTGCACGTGGGCGGCCGGATCGATAGACAGCCCGCCTGTGGTCAGATACGGGGTCGGCTCAACAGACACGACCCAAACGCCATCATGCATATCCAAGAAGGGCAACTTCTTGCGGCCAAATTCATCGGGCTCGCCGGCCAGCGCATGCGCATTGTGGGTGTCAAGCGTTGCCTGTAAGTTGGAAATACCCAGTTCCTTGGCGGCCGCTTCCACGCTGTCGTAGTGCACCATATCGCCGCGGTTGGGCAGGCACTTGTAAATATCCATGGCGTAGGCTTCGTTTTTCACCGTGGTGATATAGCCCGATTCGTCGGTGATGTGGAAGAACTTGCCCCCGTTGTCGGGGTTGCGCAAAGCGCGGCTCATGACGCCGTGGTTGTCGCTGGAAATGTTGCCGAACTGATCGCCCTGCGCGTTGACCATAATGCCCGGCGTGGTCTGATAGAGGAAGGCAACCTCGAAACGCGATCCCGCCTGCGCGGTGGTGGAAAGAAATGCGCCCAGTTCGCGTCCCATGCATTCGATGCCCGCACCCACTTTTTGACCCAAAACGATGCCGTCGCCCGTGGATCCCGGTGCGCAGTTGAAGGTGAAATCGGCGTAATCGGGGTAGTATTGCTTGATCATTTCCTTGTTCGCCGCAAAGCCACCCGAAGTAAGGCATACCGCTTTGGCCGTGACGGTCCAGGTGGACCCATCTTTACCTTCTGCCGTAACGCCGCTTATGCGATCGCCATTTTTTACCAGGTCGGTCACCTTGGTGGCATAGACAATTTTGCCGCCCAGGGCGCTCACGCGGTCAACTAAAAACTGCATGGCATAGCCGCAGCCGCCCATGTAACACCCGGGCGCCAAATACGGGGTGATGCCGTAAGCTTTGTTCACACCCAAGCTATAGAAGCCCACACCGATGGTGTGCATCCAATCCACCAAACTGCCCGAATTTCCGTACATGGCGCTCTGGTAAGGCATGGCGCCGCCAAAGCGGTCATTTTCTGGCTTGATGTATTTTTTCATGACCCCCAGCATGGCATCTTTATTGAACATGGGGCTATCGTTGAAACGACCCAGGCCATAATTGGTTTGCATTTCAGATCCCGCTGCCGCCACGCCCGAATACGTCATGGACATAGACCCGCCGGCAATGTCCTGCTTTTCAAACAGGATAACTTTTTTGCCCGCTTCAAGCAGACGGGTTGCAGCAATAAGGCCCGCGGTGCCCGCACCCATAAACACCACATCAACGTCGGCTGTTTGCGGCGTGCCCTTAGCTGCGCTGATAGCCCCCTTGTGGAAATCAGCCGGCTTGCCGCCCGCGTTGGTCAGGGCATCTTCGGTGGCCATCATTATGGCGCGCGTGGTGGTGGTGGCACCGGTGATGGTGTCCACATCCAGGTTTTGGGTTTCTGTAATCTTGGCGGCCATCATAGGTGCGGCAACAGATCCGATGCCGATTGTGTCATCGCAGCGCAGCACGCGCACTCCGGCAAGCGCCCCTTGAGCAACAAGCACTTCAACGCACAGTTTGTCGTCGTGACCCATGGCGGTGCCGATCCATTTGCCGTCGGTGAATTCTTTCGGTGGCGTTTTTTTGCCATCGGCAGCCCCTTTTGCATCGTCTTTCGCTGCGGGCTTGGGCGCCGCGCACCCAGCCAAAGTGCCCAATGCTGCTACGGTGCCCATAGCAAGCGATCCCTTTAAGAAATTCCTGCGATCAAGTTCCATGTTAATTTCCTCCCTGGTAACGGTATTCACAGCACCCTCCTGCTGCGAATTTCAACCTCATCAGTGTGCCCCGCACGCCCGCTTCTGTCGTGACCGATAATTGATAAGCTTTGAAAATGCCCCCTGTTTCTCTACTTGATTTTCGGTTATTTTTGCTTGTGCGCACACCGGTTGGCCGTGTTGTGCGCCCTTGCCGGGCGAAGTCCGATACAATGGTTTAAGAGGGGGGCTGCATGAATCAAGAGGCGACACATAGGATAAAAAAGGGCGCTGTGAAGGTGCTTATTTTTGCGCTGGGCTTCGGGCTGTGCAAAACGGCCACCTCGCTTGCCTACATTACGGCCATGGGGTCGGTTTCTTCCAGCATCGGTTTTGTGTCCGAGCTTGATTTCATGTTTGCCATGAATGCTGCGGCCGTGATAACAGCGGCCAGCATTATCGTGCTTGTGCTGCGCGGTCGCCTGCGCACGTGGCAGCTTTCACAGGTGCCTGCCCTTATTGCGCTTACGCTGGGGTTTTTCCTCAGCGCCACCAATGTGTTTGCGGGTATGCCGGCCTTTGTGTCCACGTTTGTGTTTGGCGCCTTGAGTGGCTTTGCCCTGGTTGTTTTTTGCGCGGTATGGCTTGAGGTATTTGCGGCGCAACAAACAGCGCTGGCCGTTATTGAAATTGTGGTGGGCTTGCTGGTGCAAGGCGTGATCGTATCGCTTTTGCCCGGAGTGTCTTCGCTGGTGGTGGGCCTGTTTTCTATTGTGGCACTGTTTGTTTCGGCTTTCGTTTTAATGTGGGCAAAGCGCCAGATAAGTGCCCCCACAGAAAGCATCGCGCTCAAAAGCCTGTCGCAGCTGCCCGAAGCGCGCTTTACGCTTACGCAATCGTATGTATGCCTGTTCGTGCTTATCGGCGTTGTGGGTATCTTGCATACTTCGCTGCTGGGTTCTTCGTCGGAACACATCGTGGGTGATGTGAGCATGTGGATGCCGCTTGCGGTGGCCACGGCCATAACGGCGTTCATCGCGGTGCTTATGGTGCGCCGCCCCAACCCGGCGACCATCTATAAAATTTGTTTTCCCTGCATGTTGCTTATCTTGTCGCTTCTGCCCTTTTTTGGGGAAGTGCTCGGGTCGTTTACGGGCTTGGTAATGATTACCTGCTATGACATTTGCGGCATGGTTTTCCTTCTTTTCATTGTGGAACAAGCGCGCCGTTTGCAGTTTTCCAGCTATCTGCTTTCGGCCTTTTACATGGGCGGATCCAGCCTGTTTTTGTTCATCGGCCTGGCCATTGGCCTGGTGTTAGGTGCGTTGTCCGTCGATTTCGGTTTGTCCATCTTAACGCTGTTGGCCTTTGCCGCCATCTACCCGCTTTCCCTGGTGCTGATACTGGGCTTGCGCCGTGGCCGCACACCCGCAGTGCCCGCAGATGCCGCGCCGCAACCTGCCGCAGCAGGGCAGCCGGTCGCAGCTCAAGGTGAGGTGCCACCAGTTGCGGGCCAACCGACGGCGGGGCAACCTGCCGCAGCGCAGCCGGTTGCGGGCCAGCCGACGGCAGGGCAACCCGTGGCGCCACCCGCCGAAGATGCGATGCTTGCCTGCTTGGGGCGCCTGGCAAAACAGGCTTCACTTACCCGCCGCGAAGAAGAAATATTTTCCTATCTAGCACGGGGAAGATCGGCAAAATACATCGCCGAACAACTGGTCATTTCCGAAAACACCGTGTGGGCGCACATCAAAAATATCTACGCCAAACTGGGCATTCACACCAAACAAGAGCTGATGAACAAAGTGGACGAAGCCGCACAATAATCCCAATCAAACAAAAGCCGCCTTGCGGAGGGTTTGCCATGGGGGCACTTTTCTACTCCATAGCCGCTATCAGCTCGCCCATTATCGCAAGCGCGTATTGACCAAATTGGTCATCGCTCATATGCGGAAAAGCGGTTGAGGGTCGCTGTTCTACGAGCATGCGCACTCCCTCGGAATCGAGATTGGTAAAGCGTAGCGAAAGGTTCTTGTGCGCCCTTGCAAGCCACTTTTTACGGGTAAAGGCATAGCTTTTTACTCCGGCAAGAATGTCGTTTTTCCATTCGGGGAAGG
>JAVWGW010000139.1:0-4023 GCA_036640375.1 Raoultibacter sp.
GGTTAGATGTGTAGGATGTGGCGGAGGGCGGCTATGGGATGCGTGGTGAGCATGCGCGGGCCGGCGTAGCGCATGATGGCGCGGATTTCTTCTTGCGCAGTAGGGTTATAGCAGTGGTTTTCGCACGCTGCGCACGAGGTTTTTACTTCCATTTTGCGGCATTTTTCGGTGCGTTGTACCACGTAGGCATCGAGGCGCGCGCAATCGGGGCACAGCGGCTGGCCGCAGTAGGCCACGGCGGTGCGCGTGGCGGCTTCGTGCTTGCCGGCGCAATGCAACGCCACCATTTGGGAAACGGTTTTCTTTTCGCGCTGGCGGCGGCGCGCCGCTTTCGGGGTATCTTGCGGGGTCGACTTCGCGGTCGATTTCGCGCTACCTTGCACGACACCTTGCGGGGTATTTGCGCGGTCGATTTCGCGCTACCTTGCGGGGTATCTTGCGCGGTTTCTTGCGGGGTATTTTTTGTGATTTCTGCCATGGCCTAAGCCTAACGCAGCAAAGGGGTGAATGCCATCGCGTACGACGACATTCACCACTTTTCCCCAAAAGAATTCACAGGTGCGAGGGCGTGCTAGGAAAGAGCCTTGCCCAAAGCTTGGCGAATAATGCCGCGTGCGGCGAAATACGTTACCAGCAAATAGCTGCCGTACACCACAACCACCAGCACCACCGTCATGATGACGGGACCCACGATTGAAACACCGAGGTTTTGAAACAGCGAGTTTGATATGACGCTAATGGCGCAGGCCGCATGGGCAATTGCCAAACCCAGCGGCGTGAGAAAATAAATAAGCACCTGAGCCATCAGCGAACGGGAAAGCATGGGCTGATCACAGCCAATTTGCGCCAGCATCCGGTAACGAGCGATGCTATCCGACGTTTCAGAAAGCTGCTGGATGGCCAACACCGCGGCGGTGGTGATAAGGAAGATGAAGCCGATGTAGAGCGCCAGATACGTGATCATCATGCGAAAGCCATCGGCCTGGGCAAGCATTTCGGCAGAGGTATACGTTGTTGTTACCGGCCAGGGGCGCAGGTCAAAGGTGCTGTTGTTGGCCTGCGCCTTTTCGCTGGGCGGCAAAGCCTGCGCCAAGCCAGCATGGAGCGCTGCATCCCCCGCGCTGCGATCAACGCGGTAGTTAATATTGAGGTAGCTTGCGTAGGGGGCAGTATCCAGAGCCGCGATAACGGCATCGGGAACGATAATTTGCGATGCATCGTTTAAGAAGGCGGAAACAGACAGGGGCTGGTTGACCAGCGTGGTCGTGGCGCTTTTTAAGGTGGTGGAACCGATGGTGATGCCTTGTGTGTAATTTGCCAGGCGTTGGGAAAATTCTTTGGCAACGTCGGTTGTTTCGTTGACCGCATATTCATCTTCGCCCAGCTTAACAGGCGAATTTCCCGTGGCCTGACGCAGTGCGTTTACCTGCGATACACCCAAAAGCTGCATGCCGCCCAAGTTGCGCATCATTTCATCTTGACCTTTATTTTCCAGGTGGTAATCAAGCGCGTCGAACAGCATCGCATAGCTAAGGCCTTCGTAGTAATAAAGATCCATTTGATAACTTTCGCCCACAAAATCGTTCCAGGTATCTATTTCGGGGGCAAGCTTCGCCGCGATGTCATAGTTGTAGGCCTGCGCATCGGCTGAAACATCCTGCGCGCGTGCGATGGCTGCGGGGCTTGGCTCTTCCCCACCCGAAGAGGGTGCCGCGGCGGTTTCGTTCAGAAAAACTCTTGCGGCCAAGGTGGCATCGTAGAGCGTGCCCTGCTTTGTGCCCGACGTAAAGGCATCGACCATGCCCATGCCCACCGAAAACGTGGTGATGCTAAAAAACAGCATGATACATACCAGCGAAAGTGACAAAAATGCCGTGGTTACTTTGCTGGCTATTTGGCGCAGCGTGAACATGGCCAAACCCTTGAAATAAATGCCGCGCGTACGCTGGATGGCCACGATAACGAAGCCGGATAGCGCGTAGAAAAACAGGACGGTACCCACGATCATCAGGCCGGTAGCCAGGGCAAACTGTTCGTTTATTTCGTTTAAACCCGAATCGACCAAAACGAAATAGGCAGCGCCGATCAAGCCCACTGCGGCCAAAAACAGCAGCAAACTTAGCCAGGGATTGCGCGCGTGAAAGCCTTCGTTTTTGCTGCGCGCGCCCAAAAGATCGATCAGCTTATAGCGGCTGACGCTGATCGTGTTAAACAGCGCCACCACCACATAGATAAGCGCGAAACACGCAAGCGTTTGCAGGCAGGCGGTGGGCGAAAAGACGAATTGATATTGCGTCATAGGAATGGCAAACAGGCCTGCCGTCACAAAGGAAAGCCCCTGCGCCAAGATGATGCCCACAAACAGACCCACCGCCAAGGAAACCAAGCCCACCAAAAAAGTTTCCAGCAACACGATGTGCGAAACGTGCGAAGGCTTCATGCCCAGCGTAAGGTAGATGCCAAATTCGTGCTTGCGGCGGCGGATAAGGTAGCGGTTGGCGTAGATGACCAAAAAGCCCAACACGCAGGCGATAAGCACCGAAAAGCCGCCCAGATACTGCCCCGTCATTTCAAAAATGGCAGCGGAGGCATCGTTTTCAAGGTCAAACAAAATGGATTGGCTTTGCACGGCATTAAACGCATAGAACACCGCCACGCCAAACACCAGCGTGACGAAATAGATGCCGTAATCGCGCAGGGAGCGCTTGATGTTGCGCAGGGCCAGTTTAGCTTGCATCGGCACCCTCACCGCCCAAAAACGTGACGACTTCGATGATGCGGTTGAAGAAATCTTTGCGCGAAGTATCGCCCCGGCGGATTTCGTTGAACAGTTTGCCATCTTTGATAAACAGGATGCGTCCGGCAAAACTGGCCGCATAGGAATCGTGGGTGACCATCATGATAGTGGCCGCCAAGCTGGTGTTCATCATTTCCATGGTTTCAAGCATGATGGTGGCGCTGCGCGAATCAAGCGCGCCGGTTGGTTCGTCGGCCAGCACCAAGCGCGGATCGCACACCATGGCGCGCGCGGCGGCAATGCGCTGTTTTTGCCCGCCGCTCATCTGGTAAGGATAGCGGCCCAGCACATCGACTACCCCCAACTTTGCGGCAATCGCTTCAGTTTTGGGGCGCACCTGTGCGGTGGGCACCCCCTTGATGGTTAAGGCAAGCGCAATGTTTTCAAAGCCCGTCAGCGTGTCGAGCAAGTTGGAATCCTGGAAGATGAACCCCAGATCGTCGCGGCGAAACTTCGCCAACTGCCGGGAACGCAGCGTGGTAATATCGCGCCCCGCAACCAAGATGTGCCCGCTGGTTACGGTGTCGATGGTGGATACGCAATTGAGCAGCGTGGTTTTGCCGGAACCCGATGGTCCCATGATGCCGACGAACTCGCCCGCTTCAACATCGAAGCTGATGCCGGCAAGGGCGCAGGTCATCGAATCTTTTGTGCCGAACATCTTTTCGATGTTGCGCACGGAAACGACACTGGTTGTTTCGTTCATGGTGCCTCCTGTTGGTGTGATGTAACTGCCACCACTCTAAAACCCCTGGCCGCAGCATGCCATCGAAGCAGCTTACATCTGCCTTACACTTTTGTAAGGGAAGGCTGGGAAGCTTGGGTAAGGGCCATGCGTCGGCGGTCGTGAGGGAAGCTTATGCTTACGCAAGTGCCCTGGTCAACCTGGGAGCTAAGCGCTATGCGCAGCCCCATTTTTTCACACATGAGCGCACACAGGTAAAGCCCCATGCCGGTGGAAGCTTGGCCGCGCGTGCTGCGTCCGTTTTCGCCGGTGAAACCTTTGTCGAAGGCGCGGGGCACATCGGCGGGGGCTATACCGCAGCCATCATCGGCAAGGGTGAGCACGGTGGCGGCGTGTGAGGTGCCCGCGCCTTCAACGCGCGCCGAAAACGCGGCGGTTGTGGCGCCGTATTTTGCCGCGTTCACCACAATTTGCCCGATGATGAAGGCGAGCCATTTTTTGTCGGCAAACACCCTTGCATCGGGCGCGATGTTGACGGTGG
>JAVWGW010000140.1:0-4014 GCA_036640375.1 Raoultibacter sp.
GAACGATTTCTTTGTATCCGCCGAATCCTTTTATGCGCCTGGATCGGTTAGTTTCTCTGTTTGTGACAATCTCAAGTGTTCCGGGAATTTGGTTGGATATTCCTAGGCGATTTTCAAGCATAAGGCCTGTATAGTATCCATAGACACCATCGTCGTCGGCTATATATTTTTTTCTGATAACAGCGGCATCGCTCAAAGTTGATAGGCCGAATCGTGTAGTGATGGGTATGTAGTAGACGCCCTTTTTTGCCTTGATTAATGTTTTTTCCTCTAAAGCTTTTTTCATCCGTCGATACGTGGTGTTTTCTGCAACATCAGGGAAACACTGAAGGATTTCCTTCAGCAAAATTGCTTCGTTTAATCCGAATCTCGATTTTAGTATGTTAAGGAAATTATCCATTAGTACATAATACTATAGGTGAGTAATTTATACAAAATTATTATAAATTACTGGCAATAAGAGCCATTATAAAATTAAGCGCCCAAACGATGGTGCCATAGGGTGCATTTTCGTACAGCAATCCCCGGGATTCTGTGCGGTTCCAGGGGTATCAAACCTCGGGATTCTGTGATATTTTGCAGGATAAGAACCAGCGGAAAGTGTGATGTTCTATAAAATCAGCAATCGTTTTTTGTTCCTTGGCGAGAAACTATGCCCACGGGGCACTTTCTTGTGGTAAAGTTGCTAACACTATGAATATAACCGACGAACAATGTGTGCTCATTAAAGAGCAATTCAAGACGTTGAAGCAGCGGTCTGCTTTTTACGCCTTGATTTTCGACGGTGTTGAACTGGCTGATGTGCAAACGCAGGCCGATTTTGAGAAGCTGCCGTTTTCCGAAAAGGACGATTTGCGCCGCGTGTACCCTTTAGGGCTCGCTGCTGTTCCGGAAGAAGAAATCGTGCGCATCCATTCTTCATCGGGCACCACGGGCACGCCGGTTATCATTCCCTACACCGCACAAGATGTGGAAGATTGGGCTATCCAATTTGCGCGCTGCTACGAAATGGCGGGCATCACCAGCCGCGATCGCATTCACATCACGCCGGGCTACGGTTTGTGGACGGCGGGCATTGGCTTTCAATTGGGTGCCGAAAAATTGGGCGCCATGGCCATTCCGATGGGTCCGGGCAACACCGATAAACAATTGCGCATGATGGAAGATTTGCAATCCACCGTGCTGTGCGCCACCAGTTCCTATGCGCTGCTTTTGGCGGAAACTATCGCCGAACGCGGCATTCGTGATAAGTTATGCCTGACCAAGGGCGTTATCGGCTCCGAGCGCTGGGGCAGCAAAATGCGTGCGCGCATCGCCGACGAACTGGGTGTTGAACTGTTTGACATCTATGGCCTCACCGAAATATACGGCCCCGGCATCGGCATTTCATGCCCCGAACACGCGGGCATGCACTACTGGAGCGATTACATTTACTGCGAAATCATCGACCCCAAAACGGGCGCTGTGCTGCCCGATGGCGAAGTGGGCGAACTGGTTATCACGACGCTGCGCAAGCAGGGCGCGCCGCTGATTCGCTATCGCACGCACGATATGACGCGCATCATCCCCGGTCAATGTGCTTGTGGGTCGCGCTTCCCCCGCATCGACATGCTGGTGGGTCGCACCGACGATATGGTGAAGGTTAAAGGCGTCAACATGTTTCCCGCGCAGATTGAAGAGGTCATTTCGTTTACCGATGGGGCATCTTCTGAATACCAGGTGATGATTGATCATCTGTTTGGCAAAGACATCATCACGGTGTTTTTTGAAACCGCCTGCACGGGTGATGAACTCAAGCGCGCCGAAGAGGAACTTTCCTTCATATTCAAGGGGAAAATCGGCTGTACGCCGGTGGCTAAGGGCGTGCCATTGGGTGATTTGCCGCGTTCCGAGAAAAAAACCCAACGCATTTTCGATAACCGATATTAATAGCACACGGGCATCTGACAACCTGCAACAGCGGGCTGCCGGATGGCCGTGTGCACTTTCCGCAATACCTCGCAGGCGTCATTTTAGCGAAGCGAAGAATCTGGTTTATCGGTTGAAATCGTTGGATAGTAAGGAAATAAAATGGTAGAAAAAATAATAATGGTGCTTATATTCATCGCTGTGGCGGTGGGTATCGGCATCTTTTGCAAAAAGCATACGAAAAGTGTGGACGGGTTCATTTTGGGTGGCCGCAACGTGGGACCGTGGTTTTCGGCCTTCGCGTATGGCACCAGCTACTTTTCGGCGGTCATCTTTGTGGGGTACGCCGGGCAGTTTGGCTGGAAATACGGCATTGCCGCCGCGTGGATCGGCATTGGCAACGCGGTGTTGGGCAGTCTGCTTGCCTGGTGGGTGCTCGGGCCGCGCACGCGCGAAATGACGCAGCGTCTTAAATCGGCCACCATGCCAGAATTTTTCGGCGCGCGCTACAACAGCAAGGGGCTGCGCATCGCTTCGGCTGCCATCATTTTCGTGTTTTTAATCCCCTACACCGCATCGGTCTACAACGGCCTCTCGCGCCTGTTCAACATGGCGTTCGGCCTGCCCTACGAGGTATGCGTTATCGGAATGGCAGCAGTGACCTGCGCCTATGTGGTGCTGGGTGGCTACATGGCCACGGTGGTGAACGATTTTGTGCAGGGCATCGTCATGCTGTTTGGCATCGTGGCCGTTATCGTAGCCGTGCTTATCAACAACGGGGGCTTCACCGAAGCCATCACATCGCTATCGCTTATTCCTGCGGAAGGCTCGGCCATGTCTGGCCCCTTTGTTTCCTTCTTCGGACCAAATCTGCCCGATCTTATCGGTGTCGTTATTCTTACTTCGCTGGGCACGTGGGGCTTGCCGCAGATGGTGCAGAAGTTCTACGCCATCAAAAGCGGTCCGGCTATCAAGCAGGGTGCCATCATTTCCACGATGTTCGCCATTGTTGTGGCGGGAGGCAGCTACTTTTTGGGTGGCTTCGGGCGCCTGTATGGCGGGCAGGTAGAATTGAGCGCTGCGGGCACGCCGGTGTATGATTCCATCATTCCCACCATGCTTTCTAGCTTGCCTGATCTGCTGATTGGCATTGTTATCGTGCTGGTGCTTTCCGCTTCGATGTCCACGCTTTCTTCGTTGGTGCTTACCTCATCTTCCACGCTGACGCTTGATCTGATTAAAGATAACCTGGTCAAGAATATGAGCGAGAAAAAGCAAATCAGCTTCATCCGCGTGCTCATCGTGGTGTTCGTGGCCATTTCGGCGCTTATCGCCTTGTACCAGTACAATTCTTCAGTCACGTTTATCGCCCAGCTGATGAGCATTTCTTGGGGCGCGCTGGCCGGATCGTTTCTGGGACCGTTTTTCTGGGGACTGTTTAGCGGGCGCATTTCCAAAGCGGCCGTATGGGCAAGCTTCATCATGGGCGTGGGCTTAACGGTTTCCAACATGTTCATCGGCTTCATCGCTTCGCCCATCAACTGCGGGGCGCTGGCCATGGTGCTATCCATGGTTATTGTGCCGCTGGTAAGTTTGCTAACCCCCGCCGTGCCGTTTTGCGTTGAGCCGCCGCACCAAGAAGGCGCGATCGACCGCGAATACGAACACGAAATCGAAGAAGAAAGCGCCGCTTAGGGAATGCTTGGCCTGCAGCACTGAGGCTCGCTGGGCTTGGGTGTTTACCAAAAGCGCCGTAAAGCCCCTTTCTTTAGATATGGGGATATAAGGCACATTTCAGCTTGCTGAAATAATATATTGCTATAAGTAGTATAATTTTTGTATGGAGTATAAAAGCAACAACAACATCGTATACAGCTGCAAGTATCACGTGGTGTGGTGCCCAAAATACCGCCGCCGTGTTCTGGTGGACGGCGTTGACGAGCGCTTCAAGCAGATTGCGCAAGAGGTGGCACAAGAGTTGCATTTCGAGATAATCGAGATGGAGATCATGCCTGATTATGTTCATATGCTCTTGGAGGTAGACCCTCAGTTTGGCATACACAAGGCAGTCAAGCGCCTTAAAGGACGTTCGAGTCATGACTTGAG
>JAVWGW010000141.1:0-3998 GCA_036640375.1 Raoultibacter sp.
TTCGCTGGTGGTGCGCTCTGGCGCGGTGGGTGCCGCAGTTTAGAGGTGCGGGGCCGGGCGGCCTAGGCGCGCGCCACGGTGTCGAGCGCCATGATTTTTTCCACGCGCCCTGTGTGGCGGCCACCTTCAAACGGCGTGGTAAGAAACGCCCGCAAAATGGCTTCGTTGGTGGGTTGGTCCACGAAGCGCCCCGAAAGCGTGATTATGTTGGCATCGTTGTGCTGGCGGCACAGCGCGGCAAATTCGGGGGTGATGATGTTGGCCGCCCGACACCCCGCCACCTTGTCGGCCGCCAAGGCCATGCCGATGCCGGTGCCACACACCAACACGCCGCGTTCGGCCTTGCCTTCGGCCACGTCATGTGCCACTTTTACCGCAAAATCGGGGTAATCGACGCGGTCTTCAGTGGCCGGCCCGCGGTCGATAATCTCGTGGCCTAGCACCTCTTCCAAAAAGCATGCCAGGGCGCGTTTTTGGTCAAATCCGGCGTGATCGCTTGCAAGGGAGATTTTCATCGTTGTGTTCCCGCTTTCTTTAGAAGTGTGTACGTGTACGCTTGATTGCATCGGCCCAGCCGGCCAGAAGAGTTGCGCGCGCCGGCGCGGCCATCTGCGAGCAGAAGGTAGCTTCGATGGTGCGCCGTTCGCGAATTTCGTCGGTGCTTTCCCAAAAACCCGTTTGCAGCCCCGCCAAAAACGCCGCACCTGCCGCCGACGATTCGGCGGATGTGGGGCGCACCAGTTTCGTTTGCAGAAGATCGGCCTGAAACTGCATGAGGAAATTGTTCACGCTGGCTCCCCCATCGACATTGAGGGTGGTAACGCTTAGGCCAGAATCGGCTTCCATGCCTGCCATCAGGTCATATACCTGGTAGGCAAGCGATTCGAGCGCCGCGCGCACCACGTGGGCTTTTGTTGCGCCACGCGTAAGGCCATAGATGGACCCGCGCGCTTCGGCATCCCAATACGGGGCGCCCAAGCCCGTGAATGCCGGCACGATGTAGACGCCCGCCGTATCGGCCACGCTGCGGGCAAGCACTTCGGTATCGGCAGCGGTTTTGATTAGGCCCATTTCGTCGCGCAGCCATTGAATGAGCGCGCCGGCCACAAACACGCTGCCTTCCAGCACGTATTCTGTGTGGGCGCAACCTGGCGCAGAGGCGGCGATGGTGGTGATAAGGTTGTTTTTGGAAGCGCAGGCCACTTCCCCGGTATGCATGAGCAAAAAGCAACCGGTGCCATAGGTGTTTTTCGCCTGGCCGGCAGAAAAGCAGCACTGGCCAAACAGCGCCGCTTGCTGATCGCCCGCCACGCCGCAGATGGGCACGCCGCCCACGATACCCGCATGTTGTGTTGTGCCGTAGTGTGCCGAAGAAGGGCGCACTTCAGGAAGCATGGCCAGGGGCACATCGAACAGATCGCACAGCCACGGATCCCACGCGCCGGTATGTATGTTGTAGAGCATGGTGCGGCTGGCGTTGGTCACATCGGTGGCGTGCACCTGGCCGTGCGTAAGCGCCCATATAAGCCACGAATCGATGGTGCCAAATGCCAGATCGCCCGCGCGGGCAGCTGCGCGTGCGCCGGGGGTGTTATCGAGTATCCACTTCACTTTGCTGGCCGAAAAATAAGCGTCGGGCACCAGGCCGGTTTTAGCCACAATGCGCGCTACCACCTGCGGATCGCGGCACACTTCTTCGATGATGGGGGCCGTGCGGCGACACTGCCACACGATGGCGTTGCCCAGGGGCACACCGGTTTCCCGGTTCCACACAATGGTGGTTTCGCGCTGGTTTGTGATGCCGATGCTGTCGATTTCACTTTGCGCAACGCCGTGAGAAACCATGAGCTCTGTAAGCACGCCCATCTGCGAAGAAAGGATGTCGAAGGGGTCGTGTTCCACCCAACCGGGCTGGGGATAATACTGCTTGAAGCCATGCTGCGCCACCCCGCACACCTGCGCCTGCTTGTTAAATAACACAGCGCGCGATGAGGTTGTTCCCTGATCGAGCGCTATAACGTAGCGCGCCATACCCACCCTTTCCCTTCGTGTTACGCGTGGCTTGTCGGCACTTTTTCTGTGCTGAGCAGCCAAGTAACAATATCTTCATACACGCGCTGGTGGCCTGGTTCGTTGAGTATTTCGTGGCGCATGCCTTCATACAGGTTAACATCAACCTGGCACATGCCCGCGTGGCGCAACTGGCGCGCGGCATCTTGCACGGCCTTGCCACATAAACCCACCGGGTCTTCTGAGCCAGAAACAAACAGCAGCGGCAGGCTGCGCGGAATGCGCGCGATGGATTCCCTTGACACCATTTCGCCCGTAAGGCTGGTAAGCGCTGCATAAGCGCCGGCAGAAAACAGGAAACCGCAGGCTTCATCGGCCGCATAGGCATCCACCACGGCGGGGTCGGTGGAAAGCCAATCAAAGGGCGTGCGCGCGTTGGCGATTTGCTTGGAATAGGCACCCGCGCCCTGTTTGTGCAAAAACGTGCTTTTGTAATCGCTGCCTTTTGTGCGCGCGATACTGCGGGCAAGAAAATGCCCCGCCGCCGACACCGAAGAGGACTGGTGGCTGGTGCCCGACAAAATGGCGCCGGCCAAACCTTCGGCGTGACGCGCAAGATACACCCGCACAATAAAGCTGCCCATGGAATGGCCAAACAAGAAATAGGGCGTCTTCTGCGAATAGCGCCCGGCCACAAGCTTGCGCAGGGCATGCACATCTTCCACCAGGCACTGCGCGCCCTCTTCGGGCGAAAGGCAGCCCCACTCGCTGGCATCGGACACGCTTTTGCCATGACCGGCGTGGTCGTTGGCGCACACGACGAAGCCGCAGCCCACCAGGTAGCGGGCAAAATCGTCGTAGCGTTCGATGTGTTCGGCCATGCCGTGCACCAATTGCACGATGCCGCGCGGCGCAATGGTGCCCCGCAGCTTCGGCAACCAAAGCAGCGCGTGAATTTGCGTTTTGCCGTCGTGCGACCTATAACCGATTGCGGTTTTTGTCACTTCATTTTGCATAACATTCCCCTCCCAGAGTTTGTCAGCCACCTATTATACCCGCTGCGGCCAACAAAGGTTGTGTAGTTAGGGTTGGAGGGCATCGGGGGTAAGGCAGGCCTGAATTTCGGCGAAGGAAAGCGCCCCTTGGCGCACCAGGAGCGGCGTGTTTTGCGTGCAGTCGATGATGGTGGAAGCGATGCCGCTTTTTTCGGTATCGTCACCAATCACAGCATCTACCTGGGATAAGAGTGTGGCATCGAGGGCGTCAAGCCTGCGTGGAGCCGGGGCACCCGACAGGTTGGCCGAAGTGGTGGCCAAAGGTGCGCCGACGCGCGCGATAAGGGCAAGGGCAAGGTCGTTGGCGGGCATGCGCAAGGCGATAGTGTGTGCGCGGGATTGAAAAGCGGCCGGCACGGTGGCGGCCGCAGCCACGATAAGCGTGAGGGGGCCGGGCCAAAACGCGCGCGCCAGCACAGGAGCATAGGCGGGGGTGGCCGCGCCGTAGGTGGCCAGCGCCGCAGGTGTGGCCACCAGCCAGGCAACCGGCTTGCCGTGGTCGCGCCGCTTTAAATCGTAGAGGATTTCGGGGGTGGGTGCGCGCCCGACCGCCACGCCGATGCCATACACCGTTTCGGTGGGGAAAATTGCCGGGGCACCCGCCTCAAGCGCGGCCACCACGCGGTCGAACTGCTGGTTGGCTGGGTTGGCTGGGTTGTCAGGCGCCATGATCATCACTTTCCCGTTGTGGGCGGAGGGTTTCTTCCGCTTCTGTAATAGCATATTTTTGCTTGATGCGTTCGAGTTTCTTTTTCCAGGGCGCATAAAGCGCACAAAGGAACACGAGCGTGGCCGCCCCCTGGATGCAATCGAAGGGAAGGCCGGCGCCGTAGGCAAGAAGTGCTGCGGGCCAGGTAAGCGGGTGCACGAAGCCGATAATGAACCAGGAATTGAGGATGAGGCCGTAGAACAGCGACGATGCGAACCCGTAGG
>JAVWGW010000142.1:0-3984 GCA_036640375.1 Raoultibacter sp.
GACGTTTTCTAAGTAGGTGCCCACTAATACGTGGGTGGCATCTTGGGAATACTGCGCAACTTCATCTTGGCTTTCGACAGATTCGCTCATGTATTTGTTCCAGTAATCATCTTCACTGGCTTTATCGGAATACAGCGCCGTGCAGGTAAGAATAAGGAAGATGCCAAAAAAGGCGATGATGGCGGCAAGGCTGCCAAACAGGCGGCGCTTCTGCCACGATTGAGCTTCCGCCCAACGAAACTTCTTTTTTTCTTCCCGCTCTTCTTCGCCAGGAAGCGCCGCCGCTTCTTTTTTGGCGGGTTCGGCCGGCTTGGCGGGTTCCGTATGCTTTTCTGCAAGCCCAGCAGGCTGCTGTTGTTTTGATTCGGCGTGCTTGTTTTCTTCTTCCGCCATGTGCTTGTCTCCCCCTTCTTACTTGCTTGGTGCGCAAGCGCACAAAAATCTGCGACCCTTATCATATATGAGAGCCGCAGATGTATTTTAGTACAAGACGGGGATATTTACACGAGGTTTTTCTGGCGCTTTTCGTGCCAGGATCCCATGAAGTTATACAGCAGGTTAAACGCGAGCGCCGCACACGCGGCAATCACGCCAAAAGTAAGGGTCATGTCTGGCGTAAACGGCTCGATGCCAAACAGGCCGTGCAGCAGCGTGGCGCCCAAAGCGGTGCCGCCCACCACCACAAGCAGCAAGGCCGTGCGCAGGGGCGTAAAGGGTATACACAGCCGCACAATAAGCAGGGCGCCCACAAAGGCCGTGAGCAGCACACACAGCGTGGAAATTTGCGCGTAGTTAAGCGCCAACATCTTGTAGCCCACCACGTTGGCTGCCAGCACACACGCGATGGCAACGAAGGCGCCGGGTATGGATTTGACGATGACGTTTTCTAGGAAGTTGCCCTTGATGCGGTCTTTGTTGGATTCGAGCGCCAACACAAACGAAGGAATGCCGATAGTAAACGCCGAAATAAGCGTCATTTGGATGGGCTGGAAGGGATATTGCCACGGCAGGAAAATAAACAACAGGCCCAACACCATGGAAAGCAGCGTTTTTACCAGGAACAAGGATGCGGAACGCTGCAGGTTGTTGATGGAACGGCGCCCTTCGGCCACCACTTTGGGCATGGAAGCAAAATCGTTGTCGACCAACACCAGCTGCGCCACATTACGTGCTGCATCAGACCCCGAAGCCATGGCCACCGAACAATCGGCCTGCTTAAGCGAAAGCGTGTCGTTGACGCCATCGCCCGTCATGGCCACGATGTGGCCTTTTTGCTGCAAGGCAACCACAAACTGCTTTTTTTGTTCGGGCTTCACGCGGCCAAACACGTGATAGCGTTCGATCGCATCGGCAATCTGTTCATCGGTGCTAAGCGTGGTGGCATCTATATAGCTATCGGCATTGGGCACGCCCACGGTGGCCGCAATGCCCGAAACCGTGTGCGGGTCGTCGCCCGAAATAACCTTCAAGGCCACGCCCTGCTGCTTGAAGTAATCCATGGTGGCCTTGGCCGTGGGGCGAATTTGATCGTGAATGGCGATGAAGCCCAAGGGCTGCGCGGTGCCGATAATATCGCCTTGTTCGGTGAAGCCTTCCACGCGGGCCAGCAGCAACACGCGCGCGCCCGCCGAAAGCGTGTTTAACTGGGACTCTACCGCCCTACACCCCTCGTGCAAAATAAACTGCGCCGCGCCCATAACGTAGGCATGCCCGCCGGCAAACACCGCGCCAGAATACTTTTTGTCGGAAGAAAACGGGATGATAGTTTCGGCGGCCAGGGGGGTTATTTTGCGTGTGGCGTAATATTCGATGATGGCCAAAGATGTTTCGTTGGGGTCTTCGTCGCTTGCCACCAAAGAGGCAAACGCCGTGTCGATTTCGGCCAAGGCGGCTTCGCTTGCCGGGCCGCCCGCCACCGGTTCCGTTTTCGCCACTTCCATTTTGCCTGTGGTGATGGTGCCTGTTTTGTCCAGACACAGCGTATCCACCCGCGCCAGCGTTTCGATGCAATACAGCTGCTGCACCAGCACCTTTGAACGCGCCAGGCGCACAACCGATACCGCCAACACCGTGGAAGTAAGCAAAATCAGCCCTTCAGGGATCATGCCCACCAGTGCTGCCGTCGAAGACAAAATAGCATCGTTAAAAGGCACGCTTTCGGTGAAAAATTGGCGCGCGAACAGGGCGGCACCCAGCGGGAAGATAACGAAACTGACAAATTTAATGATGCCGTTTAAGCTGTTCATAATTTCGGAATTGATCTTTTTATCCTGCTTGGCCTCGGCCGATATTTTGGCCGCATAGTTTTCGGCGCCCACGTGCACAACGCGCACCACCACCATGCCCGAATTGATGAAGCTGCCCGACATCATTTCAGAATCGATCGTTTTCTTGATCAGTTTGCTTTCGCCGGTAAGCAAGCTTTCGTTGGCATCGCAGGCGCCGCGCACCACCACGCAATCGGCGGGAATCTGATCGCCACGACCCAGTTCAATCAGATCATCTTGCACAATCTGTTCCAGGGCAATTTCTTGCTTGGCGCCATCGCGTATAACGGTGGCCTTAGAAGAGGCGATGATGGAAAGCTTGTCGGTCGTTTTTTTCGAGCGCACTTCTTGCACGATGCCAATAAGTGTATTGCACACGATAACGCCCATGAACAGCGCATTTTTGTAGGAGCCCGTGATAAGCACAAATAGGCACAAAATGACGTTTATCAGGTTAAAGAGGGTAAATATGTTGTCGCGCACAATGCGTTTAATCGATTTTGTTTTCACGCTTACATCGGCATTAACCTGCCCGGCAGCCACACGCTGCGCCACCTCTTGGGCACTTAATCCCTCAAGTTTTTCGACCACAGAAATCCCCCTTCGCTAGATACTGCCCCCGATTATACAGGATGTCCCTCTTTGCCCCCCGTTAATGTTACCTGCACAGCATGACAAACATCACTAGCGCAAAGAAACGCTTGGTTCTATACTAACTAGCAAGACATTGGCAGTGGAAAGGTTCGTCTCATGATTTTCTACTTCACCGGCACAGGAAACTCACTCGAATCAGCGCAGATTATCGCGCAACTCACCAACGATACCCTTACCGATCTGGGGGCAGCCACGAAGGCGGGCACCTTTGATTTCATCGTTGAACAGGGCGATGCCCTTGGCTTTGTCTTCCCTGTCTACGCATGGAGCACGCCGGGCATAGTCGATAACTTTATTGCGAAAATGAATCTGATAACCCCCGCTGGCGATGCCTTTGTACCCGGGTACTGCTTTGTGGTTGTCAGTTGCGGCGCGTGGATTGGCAATACGGCGCGTTACTTTGGCAAGCTGCTGCACCAAGCACAAAACATCACGCTCGATGCCTCGTTTTCTGTGAAAAGCGTCGATAACTGCGTCTATCTTGCCGATCCGCCTCAAGGCGAAAAGCAAGCCTTCCTGCTTGAAGATGCGCGACGGCTTGCCCGCGAGGCCGCAACAAGCATCGCGGCACAAGAACACGTTCACCGCGAAGTGCGCCATCCTTTAGGAATCGTATTTTCCCTGGTAACCTGCCGCCCCAACAAACAGCGTTCAACCGAAAACTTTTTCGCCACCGAAGCCTGCATAGGCTGTGGCGATTGCGCGCGCCTGTGCCCCACAAACACCATCGTCATAAGAGAAGGCCGCCCCCGCTGGTCGGAAGGCAACTGCACGCAATGCTTGGCCTGCCTTAACCGCTGCCGCACCCACGCCATCCAATACGGCAAAAAAACCGAATCCCGCGGCCGCTACATAAACCCCGTGCTTGGGGAATAAAACCTCACATTAATTTCTTGACGCAGCCTTCCTGGGCGGTTATAGTGTGTATATCGGGTATATACACTATGCTGTGTTGCGGGTGACCCGAGCGCGCAGGTAAAGGAGCTGTTTTGGATATTATCATCTCGAATGCAAGTCCGGCACCCATCTACGAACAGATTGCTTCGCAGATGAAGGGGCTGAT
>JAVWGW010000143.1:0-3951 GCA_036640375.1 Raoultibacter sp.
ACTTAAAGCACCCCATCCCCGAGCCGGCACGTCCGCTGTTTTGCATTTAAGACGAACACATGAGCCTGTCTCTTGCCGGGTATTTGGCCGTGATGGGGCAGCCCAATGTAGTGTTCGTTATCGTGTTGGCCGTGTTGGCCCAGGTGCTTTTCGCCATCGTGCTGTTTCGCCTGCCCCATTTTTTGCGCCTGCATTTTTATCCCAGCTATGCGGCCATGACCTTTCCCTTCGTCATAACGGCCACAGCGCTGGGCAGCGCGCTTAGCTTTATAAGTGGCGCGGGGCTAGCGGTGCCAGAATTTTTACACATCGTGGTGTTATTGGAGACGGCTCTTGCGTGCGGCCTGGTGTTTTACGTGTTTGGCCACTACATGCATTTCTTTTTCAAGCGTGCGGAAAAAGCCGTCGAGAAAATCGAGGAGGGGCGCTAGTAGTTTTGCTGCCGCACGCCCCTTTGTCCTTATGCCTGGGCAGCCTGGGCTTCGCGCAGCCCGCGCACCAGC
The DNA here is from genome assembly GCA_036640375.1 of Raoultibacter sp. Taxonomy (GTDB): domain Bacteria; phylum Actinomycetota; class Coriobacteriia; order Coriobacteriales; family Eggerthellaceae; genus JAVWGW01. The sequence continues at coordinate 504 of JAVWGW010000143.1, forward strand.
TGATCCACGCATGATGTCGCCTTTTTTCCGCAGGTGTTTCCCTTGAAAAGCTCTTCTACTTCATCGATGCTCATGCCGCTGACAATTTTTGAGATAGCTTTAAGGTTGCCGTTGCAGCCGCCGGTAAAAGCGACGTTTTCAACGGTGTCACCCGCAAGTTCGATGCTGATAGCACGGGGGCAAACGCCGGTGGGGGTATAGGTGTACATGGATGAACCTTTCTTTTCGTGTGCAAACAGTATAGAGGCTTGTTCTCCCTTTTCAAAACCCCTACAATAGGCAAGTTGCAAAAAAGCAGCATCCGTACTTTTCCCTTAGTTGGTATGCACCACCGCTTACCTACCCAGTGAAAAGCTAACCCGTGGCGCCAAGCGCGCACAAGAAAGGTGGAAGCTATGGCTAACAAAGATTCTATCGCCAAAGAACGCACCGAAGAACTCATCAAAGAATTTGGCAAAAACGATCACGATTCCGGTTCCGCCGAAGTGCAGATTGCCATTTTATCCGAGCGCATTCGCAATCTGACCGAACACCTGAAAAGCCACAAGAAAGATCACCACACCCGTCGTGGTCTGTTGATGTTGGTTGGTAAGCGTCGTCGCCTGCTGGTTTACATCAAAAACCGCAACGCTGAAGACTATCGCGTTTTAATCAAAAAACTTGGAATTCGCGACAATCTCTAAACAAACGGCCCGCTGCAAGCGGGCTTTTGTATAACGGTCGACTTTCGCCAAGGGGTGGGGTTGCTCGTGGAAACAGACGCCGTCTGCCTCCAAAGAAGCTTTGCGCACTTGGGCGCAGGGACAAGAGAAAGAAAGAATGTATGGAAAAAATAGTTGAATCATTCGAGCTCTACGGAAAATCCTACCGCTTTGAAACGGGCGAGTTGGCCAAACAAACAAGCGGCGCCGTGCTTGTTACCCAAGGTGATACCACCGTGCTGGTAACCGCCGTGGTTTCTAAAACACAAAAAGACTACGACTTCTTCCCGCTCACCGTCGATTTCATGGAAAAGATGTACGCCGTGGGTCGCATTCCTGGTGGCTACTTAAAGCGCGAAGCACGCCCCAGCGACAAAGGGATTTTAACCGCTCGCATGATCGACCGCCCTGTGCGCCCCGGGTTCCCCGACGGCTTCAAGCAAGAAGTACACGTGGTGGCAACCACCTTTGTGGCCGATGGCGAAAACCCGCCCGACACCATCTGCGTCGGCGGCGCTTCGGCAGCCTTGCTTGTGGGTGGCGCGCCCTTCGATGGCCCTGCGGCCTGCGTGCGCATTGCCCGCAACACCGAAACCGGTGAATTTATCGTCAACCCGACCTTCGCTGAATCCGAAGCTTCCGATGTGGAACTGACCATCGCGGGCACGGCTGATTACATTTCCATGGTTGAAGCTGGCGCCGAGGAAATTTCTGAAGAAGATATGCTTGCCGCTATGACCTTTGGCCAGGAAGCCATTGCTGCTTTCTGCGAAAAGCAAGCCGCCTTCATCGCGCGCGTCAACCCGACGCCGATGGAATACACCATCCGCCAGGCAGACCCTGCGGTGGCACAGCGCGTCGATGCTTATTTAGATCAGATGTCTGCTGCCCTCAAAGATGCCGACAAACTTTCCCGCATGGAAAAAGTGGAAGAAATCAAAGCGACCATCAAGGAAACTGAATTTTCCGAAGAAGAGCGCGATGCCTGGTCAAAAGACATTGCTGCCGCTTGCAAGTCGCTTGAAAAACATGCCATGCGCGCCATGGTTATCGCAACCGGCGAACGTGCCGATGGCCGCGTAGCCGATGAAATTCGTCCGCTGCACATCGTGGCGGGCTACTTGCCGCGCGTGCATGGTTCCGGCCTGTTCCAGCGCGGTCAAACCCAGGCGCTTTCCGTGTGCACCTTAGGTATGCTCAACGAATGGCAGCGCTTGGATACCATCGATCCTGCCGAAGGCAAGCGCTACATGCACCAGTACAACTTCCCGCCCTATTGCACCGGTGAAGCCGGCCGCATGGGTGCCCCGAAGCGCCGCGAAATCGGCCACGGAGCGCTTGCGGAACGCGCGCTTTTGCCCGTGCTGCCCGATACCGACGAATTCCCCTACGCCATTCGCGTCGTATCCGAAGTGCTTGAATCCAATGGTTCGTCTTCCATGGCGTCTGCCTGCGGGTCCACCTTGGCGCTGATGGATGCCGGCGTGCCCATCAAGCACCCCGTTTCTGGTATCGCCATGGGTCTTATCAAGGAAGGCGACGATGTCGTTATTCTTTCCGATATTCAAGGCTTAGAAGATTTCTTGGGCGATATGGATTTCAAAGTCTGCGGTACCGCCAACGGCATCACCGCGCTGCAGATGGACAACAAGGCCAAAGGCTTATCCGTCGACATCTTGGCACGTGCCTTAGCCCAGGCCAAGCAGGGTCGCGCGCACATTTTGTCGGCCATGCTTGAAACCATCGAAGCGCCGCGTGGCGAACTTTCCCGCTATGCACCGCGCATCGAAACCATCCACATTCCCGTGGATAAAATTCGCGACATCATCGGCACGGGTGGCAAAGTTATCCGTGGCATTCAAGAAGAAACCGGTGCCACCATCGAAGTGCAGGAAGACGGCACGGTCCATATCGCCGCAGTTGAAGGCCCTGCCGGTGAAGCTGCCAAGGCCATCATTTTGGGTATCGTCAAAGAACCCGAGATCGGCGAACTCTACGATGGCGAAGTGGTGGGCATCAAAGATTTCGGTGCATTCATCAAGCTCACACCGGGCAAAGATGGCCTGCTGCACATTTCCCGCGTGGCCAACGGCCGCGTGAACAAGGTGGAAGATGTGCTGGCCATCGGCGACATCGTGAAGGTTGAAGTCATCGACGTCGATGACAAGGGTAAAATTTCCCTCGACCGCATCGACAAGCCCGATGCTCCGGCCGCAAGCGCCCCTGCCGCCCCGCGTGACAATCGCCCCGGGCGCAGCAATCGCGACAGCAACAGCCGCAGCGGCGAAGGTCGCACCCCGCGCAACCGCCACTAAGCACCTGTGGTGTGGCGCTAGGATACAACAAGCAAAGCAGGACCTTATCCTTAGGTCCTGCTTTTTTATTAGCAGGCAAGCAGTAAGGAAAGAAAGGTAGGGAAGAGGATCAAATGATTAAAGTAGCAGTAATAGGTTGTGCGGGCCGCATGGGCTCTTCTGTGGTGGCAGCGGTACGCGCGGCCGATGATATGGAACTGATCTGCGGCGTTGACCCCCACGCGGGGGCAGCAGCGGGCGATTTCCCCGTCTATCCCAGCGTGGCGGACGCCCTTGAAGCCAGCACCTTCGATGTGATGGTTGATTTCACGCAACCCGATGTGGTGGCCGGCAACCTCAGCCTTGCTCTGCCGGCTGGTGTGGATTGCGTCGTGGGCACAACGGGGCTTTCCCCCGAAACGCTGGAGAGTTTAGCCCAGCTTGCCCAGGGCG
>JAVWGW010000144.1:0-3940 GCA_036640375.1 Raoultibacter sp.
GATGTGCTTTCGGTTGTGTTTGCCGCTTTTGTGAAAAAGGGAAGGCAGAGCAAGGCTTCGTAGGATTTTTCCTCTTTTTGTGCTCTGATGCGATGCGTGTGTAAAAATATGGTAGCTTATTGAAAGCTTAGCGGTTTACTTACTGGCTTAAGGGAAGGGCTTGATGAAGGGTATTATTTTGGCGGGCGGATCAGGAACGCGGCTAAGCCCGTTAACTGCAGTTACTTCAAAACAGCTTCTTCCCGTGTACGATAAGCCGATGATCTATTACCCCCTTTCCGTTTTGATGATGGCGGGCATTCGCGACATCATGCTTATTTCAACGCCCACCGATCTTCCCAATTTCAAAAAGTTGCTCAAGGATGGTTCCGCGTTTGGCGTGCGGCTTTCGTATTGTGTGCAGCCCGCGCCCGATGGCTTGGCTCAAGCATTTCTTTTGGCGGAAGATTTCATAGCGGGGGATAGCTGCGCGCTTGTTTTGGGCGATAATATTTTCTACGGCAATGGCCTGGGTGCCTATTTGGCGCAAGCGGCTGGGTGCACGCACGGTGCCACGGTGTTTGGCTTTCACGTGGATACTCCCGAGCAGTTTGGCATTTTGGAATTTGACGAAACCGGGCGCGTTGTTTCCATTGAGGAAAAACCGTCGCAGCCTAAATCAAACTATTGCGTGACGGGGCTGTATTTCTACGATCATCGCGTGTGCGATTTTGCCAAGCAAATACGCCCCTCTGAACGGGGAGAACTTGAAATCACCGATCTTAACCGCCTCTATCTTGAAGAAGGCAGCCTCAATGTTATCACGCTGGGGCGCGGGTTTGTGTGGTTTGATACCGGCACGGTTGAAGCCTTGGCCGATGCCAGCGAATTTGTGCGCATCGTCGAATGCCGGCAGGGGCAAAAGGTGGCGGCTCTTGAAGAAATCGCCTACACGCAAGGCTGGATTGATGCTGACACCATCCTTGCATCGGCAGAGCGCTGCAAGAAATCACCCTACGGAAAACACCTTGCATCCGTCGTGCGCAATTGCGCTATCGAAAATGCTGTGCGCGTTGAAGAAAGGAATTTTTCCGCGTGAAAACCTATCTGGTTACCGGTGGCGCCGGGTTTATTGGGTCAAACTTCGTCACGTTTCTTTTGAATCGTGCAAGCGATGTGCGCATTATCAATGTCGACAAGTTAAGCTATGCGGGAAATCTTGATAACCTGGCGGGCGTTATGGCTGACAAGCGGCATATCTTTTGCTGCGAAGATATTTGCGATGCGCCGGCCATGCGTGCGCTTTTTGCGCGCTACCAGCCCGATTATGTTGTCAACTTTGCCGCAGAATCCCATGTGGATCGTTCCATTGAAACCCCCGAGGTGTTTGAGCGCACCAATGTGGGGGGCACGCTAACCCTGCTTGAGGCCGCGCTGCATACCTGGCGCGAAGCAGTGGGCGGTTTTGCGGGGCGCAAGTTCGTGCAAATTTCCACCGATGAAGTATATGGGTCTTTGGGGGCGCGGGGGTTTTTCACCGAAGAGAGCCCTTTGGCACCGCGCAGCCCTTATTCCGCTTCAAAGGCTTCGGCCGATTGCTTCGTGGCGGCCTACGCATCCACCTATGGGCTGCCCATAAACATCACGCGCTGCTCTAACAACTACGGCCCGTATCAGTTCCCTGAAAAATTGATTCCCCTTGTTATCACCAACGCTTTGCAGGGTGCACCCGTGCCCGTGTATGGTGATGGCTTAAACGTGCGCGATTGGCTGTATGTGGAAGATCACTGCCGCGCCATACAGCGGGTGATAGAAGACGGTGTTGCGGGCGAAGTGTATAACGTCGGCGGCAGCAACGAATGTTCCAACCGCGCCTTGGTGCAGCGTATCGTGGCTTATCTTTCCTGCCATGTGGACCCCGCAATAAACGAAGGCCTGATCACCTATGTAAAAGATCGGCTGGGTCACGATCGCCGCTATGCGATCGATGCAAAAAAGATACAACACACCCTGGGTTGGCAGCCAGAAACGTGCTTTGATCAGGGAATCCAGCGCACCATCGAGTGGTATCTTGCCCATGAAACATGGCGGGAGCGCATCGCTTCGGGCGCGTATCGCACGGGCAGCGCGGGCGCGGCGAGCAGCGCGGCCACGGTTGACACTGCGGGCAGCACCGATGCAAAGGATCATCCATGGTGCTGAACAAGCTTGTTTCTCGGGCGAAATCTTGGGAGGAAAACCTGCGTCAGTGGGAAGACGCCCAACCAAAACGCGAGCGCAAAGCGTATTGGCTGGTGTACACCGCGTGCTTTACTGTTGTGTGCTTTATCGCTTTGCTTACCTATCCCACCACGGGAAATTCATTGGCCTGGGGCGTCGATGGCATGGATCAGTACTACCCGTTTTTCATCTATACCGGCCAGTGGGTGCGCGACCTTATCGGGGGTCTTTTTTCGGGGCAGGGGCTGGCGTTTCCCCTGTGGGATATGAGCTTGGGCTATGGTTCAGATATTCCTTCTGTGTTAGACGTTATCTATAATCCCTTCTATCTTGTTTCGGCCTTGTGCCCCGAGCAGTATTCTGAATACTTCTTCCAGTTTCTTGTTGTGTTCAGGATGTATCTGGCGGGCGTGGCTTTTTCGCTGCTTGCCCTCTATCGCGGCAACGGCCGCTTTGCCACGCTGTGCGGCGCGCTTGTCTACGCGCTGTGTGGCACGGCGTTAACGGCGCTTATCTGGCCTGATGGCATCAACCCCATGATTTTGTTTCCCCTGCTGCTTGTGGGGGTGGAAAAGATATTCCAACATAAAAAACCTTACCTGTTCATGGTTTCTCTGGTGCTTTTTTTTGTGATGTCGTTTTACTTTGCCTACATGGCGTGCTTGCTGTTGCTGCTCTATTGCAGCTTCCGCGTTTTCGTTATCGAACGCCGCCGGGGCAACCGCGTTACGCCCAAGCTGTTTTTGACCTGGGCGGCTAAGTTTGCCGGCTATCTTATCGTGAGCCTTTTGGTGGCGTGCGTGGTGCTGGTGCCCTCGCTTTTAGCGTTGACCAGCTTAGATAGGGTGGCCAGCGGCGATGTGAGCGTGCCGCCTTTTTACACCTTGGATTATTATCAAAAAGCGCTCGCCGGTTTTTTGGGATTTGCTTCGGTGGGCAGCGATTGCTTTATTGGTTTTGGCGGCTTTTCCCTGTTGGCCTGCTTTCTTTTGTTCATCAAGAAAGGCAACAGGAACTTAAAAGTCATCTTCATTGGCTTGACGATTATTTTGCTGGTGCCGGCCCTGGGAAGCGTTTTCAACGGCTTTAACTATGCCACAAACCGCTGGGTGTGGGCCTATGCCCTGTGCGTTGCCTACATAGTGGTGAAGATGGTGCCGCTTTTTGCGCACTTGGAAAAAAGGGATTTTCGGGTATTGTGCGCCTGCGCGATCGTCTATGCCCTTGCCCTGTTTATTCTTGCGGGTGCGCGTTCGGAAGCAAATATGGCGGCGCTGGTGCTTCTTTTTGTGTTGCTGGTTTTTTTGGGCTGGCCGGGGCTGGGCCGCCGCACCTGGCGCTACGGCTTGGTCGCGTGTATTTCCTTAGGCCTGATAGGCAACGCGTTTTATTTCTCTTCTCCCGATGAATATGGCTGGGCGCGCCTTTCACCTGCGATAGGCTCGATGTATGCGAAGGTGGCAGAGGTCACCCCCAACCGCTTGATAGCGGATATTGATGACGCATCGGTGTGGCGCTATGATGCCGACCCCGACGTTCCGGTGGGCGCGCGGCCACGCAACAGCAGTGCGGTGCTTGGTATCAACGGCTTCGATTTCTATAACAGCGTCTACGAAAACGACATCGACCGCTTCCATACCGAAATGGGTCTTACCAACACGCAGATGAACTTTTCTTACACCAACTTAGGCGGGCGTCCCGCACTTGATGCGCTGGGCGGGGTGAAATACTACCTCATCAG
>JAVWGW010000145.1:0-3934 GCA_036640375.1 Raoultibacter sp.
CAGGCACCACAGTAACTACCACTGACGATTACCTGTGGCTACCCTCTCGTAGCGAGTTGGCAGGCGATACCGTTAAATTCGGCTCTCCTCTCACCTACCCCTGGACTAACACGGAAGGCAAGCAATACGAATTCTTCCAGGATAAGGTAGCCGACAATAAAAGCAACACAATCCTTAAAAGTATGGATCAGAAGCAAGACGGGAAACCTCCTTCAGGTGCCCTCGGCACCCGTTGGTGGGAGCGGTCGTGCCGTCCTGGGCACAGCGACTATTTCCTGCGTTGCTACACCGACGGCAACCCCGGCAACTACGACTATCCCAACAACTCCTACGGGGTGGTTCCCGGCTTCTCTTTATAATCTTTCATCCCAAAATCAGCAGGTTTATCCTGCGGTTATCCCAACAATCAAAAGATTAAGGGATACGGCTATTATGTTAAAAAAGGAAACAGACCTTATGAGTGGTGTCGTTAAATCAAAACAGCAAACAACTGCTATCAAGTTTATTGAGGTCGCACGGCAACTTGATATTTTTACCTTACGCATGGCACAGAAGTTACCCAAACGCACTGCGTTTTACTTGAACGTTCACCTAACAGATCTGTCTAACAATATCGTGCGCTGTGTCCAAATAGCCAACTCTATCTACATAAGCACTCCCCAAGATTTTGAACAACGCCGCGCCCTGCTACTGGAAGCTCGCGGTTGTTGCCAAGCGCTTTCGTCCAAGGTCGACCTAGTGGTTGAGTGCGCCTTCAAGCGTGACGGCAATATCGATCGCGCTTGCATAGCCCCGGGCAACATAAAGCTATGGGTTGGTCTGGTGCGCGAAGAAACTGCCTTATTAAAAGGGGTGCTTCAAGCCGACAAAGAAGCGTTTAAGCGGCTGGGGCTAACCCAAGGTTTAAGCCCCAGGGCTATGGCGCCCTCTCATGTTTTCCCGCGCCGTGTGCATCGCGCGCGGCGCATTCATAATAGAGTTTCCCGGGAGTAAATTCCTGGTTACTTAGGGTGGATTCTGCAAATCAGGTGCCAACAACACCAATTGGTGGGAGCGGTCGTGCAATCCTGGGAACAGCAACAATTTCCTGAATTGCAACACCGACGGCAACCCCGGCAACAACAACAATCCCAACAACTCCTACGGGGTGGTCCTCGGATTCTCTTCTATTCAAGACTGAGTAAGCGCCTTGTGCGCCGAAAGCATAACAAAAGAGAAGGAGAATCTACCCTGACCTGCACGAAAGTGTTGGTCTAATTTGAATCGGTCAAGGCACACGGGCGTACTGCTTAAACGCTTGGGGTATACTCCAGCCCGAATGCTCGTGGCAAAAGTTATGGTAAAACGCTTGCCATAAGAAAGCCACCTTGGCCGATTTTTCTTTTACTTCCCCTTATTCCCTAAAGCAGGTTATATGCCCTCAAAACAACAGCGCTACCAACGCCGCCATGAAAAACGCCTGGCGGCCAAGCGCGAAGCGCTCGCCCCTTGTCTTGATTTTGATGCCGTGTTTTCCTTTGAGCACTTCTTAGAAGCCTCTTTCATATGCCAACGCGGCGTGCTCTGGAAGAGGCGAGTGCAAAGCTTTGTTTCTAACCGCAGCATGAATTGCAGCCGACTTTCTGAAGCGATGCTTAGCGGCACTTACAAAAAACGACCTGCCGACCACTTCGTCATCAGAGAACGCGGCAAAGTGCGCAACATTGCTGCCGTGGGTTTTGAAGACAGAATAGTGCAGCGGGTTTTCTGCAAATACTCTTTGCTGCCCGTATTAACCCGTGGCCTCATAACCGACAACGGTGCCTCCCTAGAAGGCAAGGGGGTAGCCTTTGCCCTTAAACGCTTTGATGCCCAACTGCGTGCCCACATAAAGCGCTATGGGCACAACGCCCCGCCACCAACGGCCAGCGCATCATAGATGCCATGCGTGTTGCGCTGACGCGCGCTTAATGCAGCGCCCCGACACCCTGCCGCGTCCCTAGCACACCGCGCTGCCGCGCGCATAGATATGTATCGCGCGTGCCGCGCTCTTGATTAAGCTAAGGCACCACCTCATCCCGTACGGGGTGTACGCAGGCGGGCACGTCCCCTCTAAAAGGGAGTTTTTAGGCTTATGGCTAAAGAAATTGTGGTAGTATATCTTTATTGTTTCTAGTGATTTGTAGCAAGAGGGAGCACCTATGCCGAACATCATTTCAAGTTCAACCCTGCGCAATAAATACAATGAAGTATCAACGCTGTGCCACACGACGCAAGAACCGGTGTTTATCACAAAAAACGGAGCCGGTGATTTGGCTCTTTTAAGTATTAACGCCTATGAACAATTCGTGCAAACAGCCGATCTTTGTGCCGCTTTAGCACAGGGTGCAACTGCAGAAGCAGAAGGCCGCATGCGGCCATCATCACAGGTCATCGCTGATTTACGAAAACTTTATTCATAATGGAACGCTACACCGTGATGGTGACCGAACCCGCAGAAGACGATCTGAGGGATATAAGCGATTATATTGCCTCTCTTCTGCAAGCACCCCAGGCTGCTTTGCGTTTTCTCGATCACGTAGATAAAGCTTTGCAGAGCCTTGAAGAAATTCCTGAGCGTTGCCCGCTTGTGCAACACGAAAAACTGGCTATACAAGGATACCGCTGGATTAAGATTGGCAACTACGTTGCTTTCTTCAGAATAAGAGCCGATGCTCTTGTTGTTGTCGATCGCGTGCTTTACCAAAAACAAAACTGGATTGGTCTTTTGTAATCCCTGCCAGCTGGCAAGGTGTCTGCCTGCGCGCTAGGGTAGAGTGAGGGTTATTGTGAGGGTGTTGTTGATAAGAGAGGTGTCCAAGGCGATGTTAAGGGCGCGGCTAAGCTCTACCACGATGGCAAGTCCGAGGCCGGTGCCCCCCGATGTGCGGCTTGCGTCGCCTTGGTAAAAGCGGTCGTAGAGGTGTTCGATATCTATGGCGCTATCAGGGAAAACCTGATTGGAGAACACGATCGTCTTTCCGTACAGCGTTATGCTTGGTGCCGCCGCGCCGTGTTGCAGAGTGTTGGTGACAAGATTGCGGAAAATGCGGGCAAGTGCCTCGTGGTCGGTGGCTGCAAGCAGGGGGTTTTGTGATATTTCGACTTGCGGCACCCAGTCTTTTTCTTTGAACTGCAGGTAAAATGCAGCAAGCGTTTCTGCAAGAATGTCACCCACGTTCACCGGTTCTTTTGCGGGGTGCCAGGCGCTATCCTGCGTTTTTGCGTAAAGAAGCAGCTCGTCGAGCAGTTGCCGCACATCGAATAGGCGCTTTTCGACCATGGTTCTGTAGCGTTGACGGGTGGCGTAATCGTCTTCGTCTCCCAGAAGCTGCAGGTAGCCTTGGGCTGCTGCGAGCGGCGTGCGTATGTCGTGAGACAATGCCGACAAGGTCTGCTGAAGTTCGAGTTCCCGTCTGATGGTGTGAATGCGTTCTTGCTGTATTTCGTCGAGCTTGTCGTCTGCGGCGTGCGCGAGTTCAAGGATCCCGGTACTTCTGGTTTCCAGCACTATGCTCGCATTTGAATCGTGCGGATAATCGCGCAAAAAGTGGGCAAGCTTGCGCACTTCGCGCTCTCGTCGCACGCCAATTACGACGGCGACAAGAGCGATCAGGGCGGTTACAAGTAAGGCAAAAATCACCTAAACATCCTTTTTCTTCAAGACCACTGCGCTTGCAACAGCTAATACGACAAGATAGGCAGTGGCGACACCGAGAACATGGGGTATGCCCAAAGGACCTGCTATGCCCGTTGCTTCCGCCAGCGAATGCAGGCAGCCTGTTAGCAGGTAGTTCGGCACGTTGCTCAGGGCCGGAACAAGCTGAAACACCATGCCTGCGATTTGGTAGAGCAGACTGCCCCCAACAAACACAGCAACCAGTATGCCAAGAACTTTGCTACGCGTAAGCCAAAT
>JAVWGW010000146.1:0-3914 GCA_036640375.1 Raoultibacter sp.
GCGGGCATCGGCCGTGGGTACACGCGCGATTCTTCCCGCGCACAATCGACCAGCGAAACAACGGCGTTATCTTCGTGCGCCAAATACGACCAGTGCGCATAGTTATCGGTCATGTACTCGCGCGAATACAAATAATAGCTGTGCTGACCTTGCAAAACCGCAATGCCCAAGGCACGGATAGGGGCATTTTGCTCAGGCTCTTGTTCCTCGTCTGCCACAAACATCGGCTCGCCATCCACAATCATGACCTTCCCACTTTTAGAAAAAATGGGCATATCGGCGGCAAAAACATCTTCTTCTTGTTCGGCCGCCGGGCCATCGATCAGCGCTTCAGGCGCAACCGCCAAGCTTGCCTCGTCGGGCGCATCCGCATCCCAACAAGCTGCCTCATCGGCTGCCACTTCGCAGCTTTCTGCCTGATCAGCCGCCCCTTCGGCCACACCCGCAGCCTCAGCCTCAGCTTCCGTCGGCACCACCTGCGGCGGCAGTGCCACGCCCACGGCACGCGTGGCGCTACGAAACACCGGCTTTTCAACTGCCGGCGCACTTGCAGCAGCTTCGGCTTCTTGGGCCAGAAAATCTTCCAGATATTCGTAGACAAACATCTCGAAATCATCCGCCGTCATATGATCGGGCACCAAGCCAATTTCCGCCCAGCGGGTCGGCTGAACCAAGGTGCTATCCGCAGAACACGCACGTACATCATCAAATATCGCAACAAGCGCATCGTGTTCGGCCACGGCTTCGGCCTGCGAGCGCGCAGCCGCTTGTTGTTCCGGGGAAATTTCCTCCGCCACATTTTCTTCTTCCACAACAATCCCCCTTAGGTTTTTAGGTGATGCCCATCTTGCCCGACACACGCATAAGCACATCCCCTCTTTCGGGGTAAATGCCCCAAGCGCGCCTCTTTTGCGCATAACACTAACCCTGTGCTACCCTCTTTTTACCTTCAAGAAGGGTAGCACAACGCCAGCAGACACTTTTTTGACAAAACGGTGTCACGGCAGACAAAAGCGGATACAATAGGTCATAGTTAAAAAGGGGTCGGGGAGGGTTTCTTTTTTTCGTGAACCATGGGAAAATCAGTGACCATGCTTTGCCGACGATGCACGACAAGGGGGACTCTTTGGCTTCACCGTCACCAGCCAGTGCCACCGAACAGGAAAAAGGCACGTCACGCAAGCACTGCGCCAACTATCTTGCAACCTATCGACCGCTGTGGCCTTGCATCCTTGGCCTAACCGCTGCGCGTGCCGGCCTGATTGTGGCCAGCTATGGAAGTTATAAGCTCACCGACGAAGGCATCTTTACCGATGGCAGTATGCTTATCACCCTGGCCATTTTGGGGCTTTTTCTTGTGGTGATTATCGCCAAAAACGATTGTCTTACCAAGCGGCGCGTCAATCGCATTATGCGCGCCTGTGTCACGGCAGAAGTCGCGACGCTTTTTGTGTTGTCCGCCATGAACTTTGCGGGCTATTACAACGATGGCCTGCGCTTTGGCTTAAGCGTCCTTGTTACCCTCACCGCTTCAGGGGCTATATTTTACTGGCTGCGGCGGGCGCGAGGGGCGAGCACATCAACAGCGGCCGTTTTCGTGTTTGCGGCGCTTTTTTTCAGCGAAATCGAGGTGTACGCCTGCTCGCTTTTGCCCAACGGCGCCAGTAATTTGGTTGCCGGAGTGCTGGTAGCGCTGCAGTTTCCCTGCATGATTTGGGCGCGCAAACAAACGCAACCGTTCGAAATGAAATCGCCCACGCAGGAAAACGATTATTTCGGGTTTGCCAAAACGATGCTTTCCAACAAGATGTTTCTTACCGCCACCGCCGTGGGCATCGGCTTTATATCCATCGTTATCGGCCTTTTACGTGGCTACCCCAACGGGTCGGCCATCGCATTTACACCCTTTACGCGCGCAGCTTACGGGCTACTTACCATGAGTATCTGCGTGGTGCTTGTGGCCAATATGCTGCGCGGAAAACACAACGCCATGACCACCGGCATCTGGGTTCTCATGCAAGCACTGGCCTGCATGGCGCTCATTTTATATGCGGCCTTGCCGAACAACTTGGAATACGGTGCCGTTTTCACCACGACGCTCAACGCCGTTATGGTGGCCTTCACCTGGTATATCGTTATCGCCTTTATGAGCTACGGCTGGCGCTGCCCTTACTACTATGCCATCACGGGGTGGATTGTGTGGCTGGGGGCGCGCTCGGTTGCCCGCGTGGCGCTCATGGAAGCGTATCCTTTAAGCGCCAACGACCTTTTGATGAACGCCATTATTGCCGGGTTGCTTATCGTTTCGACACAGGTGGTGTTCGTGCAGTTCATCGGCATTGCCAAGCGCGGGCAAGAGGAAGCAGAAGATGCCGCCGCCACAAAGAAGACGGCGCTGCAAAAAATGATGGGACTTGATGGCAACGAAAACCTTGCCGGGGTGCGCCAGGCCTCCATGCAGCACAATGCCGAAGAAATGGGGAAACAATTCCTGCTTTCCGAACGCGAAATAGAGGTTCTTGCCCTCTACGCCCTGGGCTTCACGCAGCAGCGCGTGGCCGATGAACTCTATATTACCGCCGGCACCGCGCACGCCCACATAAAGCGCATCTATTCAAAAACAGGCCTGCATTCCCGCCAAGAAATCCTCGATTACCTGCAGCAATACACGTCATAGCGCGTGGCGCAGGGCATCGCTGCGCCACTCTTGGCTGCACCCCTGCTCACGCGCAAGCTAGCGATACTGCGCGGCCAAAGCGGCAAAGGCCGCAAGCGATCCCGTGATTGTTTCAGGGCTGACGCAATAACCAATACGCACCCAGCCGCTCACACCAAAGCTATCAGAAGGCACTAACAACAGCTCGTGGCTTTTGGCGGCTTCGGCAAACGCCACGGCGTCGGGTTCCAGCGCACGCATCCACACATAAAACGCCCCTTGCGGCTCGATGTATTCATAGCCCAAGGCCGCCAGCCCCTCACAGAGAAGCGCTCTGTTTTCCGCATAGGCAGACACCTTGCACTCCACATCAACACAGCGCTCAATCACCTGTTGAAACAGCACCGGCGCGCACACAAAGCCCAGCGCACGCGCGGCTCCGGCAACGGCGGCCATAACCTGAGGCGCATCAGGGGCAGAAGGCGGCACCAAAATATAGCCGATACGTTCGCCCGGAAGCGAGAGCGATTTTGAATAGGAATAGCACACAAGCGTAGCGGCGTAGAGCGCAGGCACCCAGGCCACCTCAACACCGTCGTAGACAATTTCGCGATAAGGCTCATCGGAAATAAGGTAGATGGGATGGCCGTAAAGCTCGCTGCGTTCTTCGAGCAAGCGAGCCAAAGCCACCAGCGTTTCGTAGGAATACACCACGCCCACCGGATTGTTGGGCGAATCGATGATGATACCCCGGGTTTGGGATGTGATGGCGGCCCCTATCGCTGCAATGTCTAACTGGAAGGTATCGGCGCACGCGGGCACTTCGATGCAGCGCGCGTGGGCATGCTGTATCCACACCTTGTATTCGGGAAAGTAGGGGGCAATCACGATAAATTCATCGGAAGGGTTTGCCAGCGCCGTTAAAACTATGTTGATCGAAGCTGCAGCGCCGCAGGTCATATATACATCTTGCGCCTGATAAGACGCGGCAAACCGACGATTGAGCGAAGCGGCAATAGCGCTGCGCACCCCCGGGATTCCCGCCGCTGGGCTGTAGCCATGCAGCGCCGGAGTTGTTGAGCCCACCAAATCCACAATGGCTGCGCGCACCGCATCGGGGGCGGGCACACTGGGGTTTCCCAAGCTGAAATCGAACACATTTTCAGCACCGATTTGCGCCTTGCGCGCCAGCCCGTAGGCAAACAACTCACGGATTGCCGAAGGTTCGCTTCCCCAGTGATACATCTCTTCGTTAACC
>JAVWGW010000147.1:0-3870 GCA_036640375.1 Raoultibacter sp.
TAAGAGCGAAGTATTTGAAACAGTTATTCCGCGTACCGTTAAGCTTTCTGAGGCCCCCAGCTATGGACAACCTATTACTGAATACGATCCCTCGGGCAAAGGTGCCCTTTCTTATACCGCACTTGCAGAGGAAGTGATTGGCCGTGGCTAAACAAGTAAAAACGGGCTTAGGGCGCGGGTTAAGCTCTCTTTTAGGGGAAAGCGTGGAAGAAGCAAGTTCTGCCGTTGCTCCTGTACGCACACAAGAGCGCACGCAAGAACGCACTATCATTAAAGAAGAAGATGTGGAAGCCGCCACGGTTGTTGAGCGCGTTGCGGTGCCTGCCCCTTCTCAGCCAGCTAAAAGAGTCCCTTCCCCAGCCCGCACCTCCATAGCGGGTAACCCAGTGCCGCCAAAGAAGTTTCCTGCTGAAGACAAGGTCACCTCGCCTACGGGCCAGCCTTCCATTCAGGAAGAGTTGGATAAAGAATCAACACACACACGGCCCTATGTGGAAGAAAACGACCACGTGACCATCAAGAGTGTTGTTGAGCGCAAATCGGACGAAGTGGCTCTTGAGCTGATTAAGCCGAACCCGGATCAGCCGCGCACGAATTTTAAGCAGGAGGAAATAGAAGAATTAGCTGCCTCTATTGAAAAAGAAGGCCTACTGCAGCCCATCTTGGTGCGTGCCATTGGCAAGCAGTATCAAATTATTGCCGGCGAACGCCGCTGGCAAGCATGCCAACTGCTTCATTTAAAGACGGTGCCGGTGCGCATCAAGGAAGCAACGGATGATAAAGCACTTGAGTTGGCGCTGATTGAAAACATCCAGCGTTCCGACTTAAACCCGATTGAAGAAGCTTACGGCTATCGTCGCCTGATGGATCGCCAGCATTTAACACAGTCTGAGGTAGCTCAAGCCGTTTCCAAAGGCCGTTCGACGGTAGCTAACGCACTGCGCCTTCTTGATTTGCCTGAAGATGCACAACAGCTTTTATTTGAGGAAAAAATAACAGCCGGCCATGCACGTGCCATTTTGTCGATTCCCTTGCAAGAGGGGCGTCAAAAGTTAACGGAAAAGCTGGTGGCAGAAAAACTTTCAGTGCGTGAAGCAGAAACGCTTGCCCGCTTAATTGCGGGACGCCAAGCGCAAAGTGAAGCCGCCACAAAAAGAGAACCTGCGCCTAAATCTTTCAAGACCGCTGCCCGCGGATTGCGGGAGGCACTAGAAACCAATGTGCGCGTAAAAACGGTACAAGGCAAGAATAAAATCGAGATAGAATTTAAGGATGAAGAGGACCTAGAACGTTTGTTCGCAAAAATTATTCAGGATTAGCGGGTAGCGTTTTTAAGCTGGCCACAAGCACCATCTATGTCGCTGCCTCGAGAATCGCGCAGTGTTGTTTCAACACCGGCAGCCTGAAGGGTCGCAATCCATTTTTGCATCGTTTGCGGGGGGCTCGGTTGATACGGGCTTCCCGTTATTTCGTTTATGGGCAATATATTGACGTGGCATAACAACCCCTTGCAAAAACGCTTGAGGGCAGCAAGGTCGCCCGCGCCATCGTTTACGCCCTTAATAAGCAGATATTCGAGGGTTACGCGCCGGTTGGAGCGTTCGCTATAGGCGACAAGCGCCTGACGCAGCACCGGTAGGGGGGTTGAAGCCATTTTCGGCATGAGCATATCGCGCGTTGGCTGCAGCGCTGCATGCAGTGAAACCGCTAGGGTAAACTGTTCTGGCTCTTCCGCTAAGCGCCCGATACCATCGATAACACCGCAGGTTGATACCGTTATGTGCCGCGCACCGACCTCTGGTCCTTCAGGGGAATTAAGAAAGCGCAGCGCTGCCAAGGTATTGTCGTAGTTAAGGAAGGGCTCTCCTTGGCCCATGGCCACCACGTTTGTGACGCGGCAGTGCATATCCTGCCCCGCAAAGGTAATTTGATCGACCATTTCGCCCGGCGTTAGGTTGCGCGTGAAGCCTTCTTTCCCTGTGGCGCAAAAAACGCAGCCCATGGGGCATCCCACCTGGGTTGAAAAGCAAATAGTTAAGCGTTTAGGGGATTGAGCAAGCCCCCTATCGCGCGAGGGGATGGCTACCGTTTCAACGCGCGCACCATCCACAAATTCCCACACGTATTTTCTGGTGCCGTCGTTTGACACTTGTTTGTCTACAAGGGTGGGCACCGTTAAAGGAGCCTGCTGGGCCAGCGTGGTGCGCAGCGATGCGGGCAGGTTTGTCATTTCATCGTAAGTGGTCACGCCCCGTTGATAGAGCCATTCCACCACTTGCTTTGTGCGAAAGCGTGGCTGCCCCATTGAAGCGAGCAGTTTTTCAATGCCTGCGCGCGAATATGCTTTAATGTCGTTTTCCATGGATACAGTATACGTGTTTTCGTGTTGAATCTCTTCCACACAAACTGCCGTTTGTTATACTGCAAACGGCACCTTAGGGTGTGTATACAGCGAATTAGACGTCAAAAAGGGGCTTTATGTATTCCGTCATACCTCAAACTACTCGCGTTGCGCTTTTAGCCGGCGGCATCAGCGGCGAAAGAGAAATTTCGCTCGCATCGGGCCAGGGTGCCGCCCAAGCGCTGCAAGAGGCGGGCTTTTTGGTCACCGTGCTTGATCCTGCCGACAAAAATGACCTTAAAACGCTTATTGAAGGCCCCTTTGATGTCGCCTTTGTTTGCTTGCATGGCAAATATGGTGAAGACGGAACCATCCAGGGCTTACTCGAAATTATTGGCTTGCCCTATATCGGTTCAAACGTATGGTCAAGCGCGCTGGCCATCGACAAAGCAAAATCAAAGCTTTTTTATGAGCGCGCAGGCATTCCTACCCCCAAAGCAATCAATTTGCATTCTGCTGAAGAAAAAAGTGTGGCCGCGCTTTTGGCTTACGTGGGCAATCGTTGCGTGGTCAAGCCCTCGACCGAAGGAAGCGCCCTGGGTGTTTTTATCGTTGAAGGTGAGGAACAGGTGCGCGAAGCCATCGACAAGGCTTTTGCCATCGACACCGAAGTGCTGGTTGAAACCTTTGTTGCCGGCACAGAACTAACGGTTGCCGTGCTAGGAAACGAAAATCCTGTGGCACTGCCCATTATCGAAATCGTTCCTATCAACGAGTTTTATGATTACGAATCAAAATATGCACCCGGCGGTTCAAAGCATATATGCCCGGCTCACATAAGCGACCAGGCAACAAAACGTGTGCAGGATTTGGCGGTAGCCGCCCATAAAACCCTCGAATGTTCGGGCATTTCGCGCACCGATATCATCATGGATGATGCGGGGGAGTGCTGGGTACTAGAAACCAACACCATTCCTGGCATGACGGGCACCTCTTTATTGCCAGATGCGGGGCGCGCAGCGGGTATTGAATTTCCTGAACTCTGTACGCGCTTGGTGCAGCTTGCCCTTGAACGTGCGCACAAAAACGCTTAAAACACACCGCAGCTTTTCAACCCGAAGATAATCAGAGCGACAAGCCCGAGGATAAAAGCCCAGCTGACAATATAGCAGCCGATACTGCCTTTGCGGCCACGTTCGATAAGCCCTTCTGAAAGCTTCCTGCGGCTTTTAAGTATGACTGTCCCCGGCACACGAGGGGGCAACGCCGCCCTTCCGGCAGGCAACCAGCTGGCGGGCGCGGCTGCCAGCTGGTCAAGCGCTTTTTGTTGCAGGGCAACTTCCACACGCACTCCTTGTGCCATGCGTGCGGCAACGCGTTCAACAAAGGGAACAATAGTCGTTGAGTTTTTGGGGTCGTAGGAAACGAGGGCCACTTCACCCCAGTAATGACCAGGGGAAGGTTGTTCGGTGAAGGCGACAAAGGAAAGAATGGCTACACTGTTCCATCCACGCGCAGCGCATAAGCTT
>JAVWGW010000148.1:0-3841 GCA_036640375.1 Raoultibacter sp.
GAAACCCCGCGGTTTTGCCACTACGTTTAGCGGAGTATTTTCGCCCTCTTTAAGCATCAAGGGCGGCAAAACCCCTTCGCAGGCCGCCGCAGGCGAGAATGCCTTGCCTGCGGCGGCAAACGGGGCATCAGGGCAAGGCGGAGCGTTTGTTGACCCCGAACAAGAAATTGCTCAACGCAAACAACGCCGCCGCTCGCGCCGCATTTTTTCTGGCGTAACGGGTGTTTTGTTGTGCGCGCTTGTTTTGGGCACAAGCTCTTATTTTTTGGCAACTGAATACCAAAAACAGCAGAACCATCAAACCATGCTCAACGAAGCCCTGGGCGAAATCGAGCAGGCGGACAAAACCATCGTGGCCATGGACGAGCTTATAAACGCGCCGCTTGATGAAGAAAATGTGGGGAAAATTAAAGGAATTCAAGAAAGTTTAGCTTCCGCAAACGCGCTTTTGGATTCTGCGGAGGCCACGGCGCGCAGGGCGTTTGACGGTATGCGCGATTCCGCCGATAAAGAAGCGGCCGATCAAGCCTTAAGCTCAATTACGGCTAGAAAGGTCATGATTGATGAGGGTTCGCGCATCATGCAAGCGACGGTTAATGCCCACCAGGCTGCCCTCGAAGTGAGCAGCGCCTGGGAAGATATTCTTGCGGCAGATGCGAGTGCCCGGCAGGCAGCCGCTGCGGTGTCTTCCACCACAACGGCGAATGTCGCTCTGTCAAAGGAAAAAACAACTTCCGCATTAGACCAGTTCACTACCGCAAAAGCGAAACTTTCCACAGCGGCTAAGGCTTACGCAAGTGCTGATATGCGTCTGTTAAATGAATACCTTAACAAGCGCATAGAGGCGATGAATTATGCGCTGATTTCCGATGAGGCGATTATGGTGCAAGACAAAAAAACAGCCGACACCAACAACGAAGCCTACAACAAAGCTGACGCGCAGGCCACGGCACTCGCGCAGCAGTTTCCCGCCGACCCTTTGCAGCCCATTTATGCCGCATACGACACCAACACGGCGGCATCATTTGCCGCCTATAATGAAGCCCGCCGTGCCGTGGGGGCTGCGGATTCCTTCCTGCGCGACTACTTGGGCACATCGGGCAAATAGCGTATACTTCTGAACTATATGGACAAAGGCGCACCACGCTTAAACGAAAGGCAAATCTATGCCGGAAATCCTTGACGATATCACGTATCTTTCCCGCGATATAGGCCCTAGGCCAGCGGGGACGGAAGAAGAACAACAGGCTGCGCTCTACATTACTGAGCAATTTCAAAAAAGTGCCGGTTTGAGTGCGACAATCGAGGATTTTAAGTGCGCAAGCAATAGCGATGTGCCGATGATTTTGTGCTTTGGCACTACCTTTATTGCGACTATTATATCTTTGTTCGTTTCTGCCTTCGCCATTCCGGCGATTGTTTTAGTGCTTGTTTCTGCCCTTTTATATGGGCTTGAACTGTTTGATAAGCCGCTGCTTTCGCGGTTTTTTTTGCGTGGCATCAGCCAAAATGTTGTTTCTAAATACGAACCTGAGTTTTCGGCGGACAGCAAGGGTGCCCGGCGCCGAAAAATTATCGTGTTGGCTCACTACGACAGTGGCAAAGCGATGCCTGAAATGGTGCCGCCGGTTTTGGCAGCTCTTCCCGTGCTTAATCGCGCTTATGTGGTTGCCCTTCTCGTGGTGCCCTTTTTGCTTATTATTCGCTACGTTTTCTTTTTACATGCCGTGGGTGCTACCGCCATTGCCTTTAATGTGGTTACCATTATGGCGCTTGTCGTGCTCGCCCTTCCTCTTGTCACGGCGTTTTTGCACAAGATTGCTTCTTATAACGAAGCGGCTAACTGTAACGCTTCTGGCGTGGCAGTTATGATGGAAGTGGCGCGTCGCGTGGGAAACGGACGGGTAAGCGCCGCCGAACTGGCCACCCGCGAAGAAGGCGAAGCCACTATCCACGGGGAAGCGGCGGCGCGCAAGGCAGACCTTGTTCCAGAAGGTGCCGAATTGGTATACGAAGCTGCGCAAGTTCAGGCACCACAGCCCCACCCACAAACGGAAGCCGAGCGGCTTGCGGCGGCAAAGGCTGCCATCGCTGCTTTGACCGGAGTCCCCGTGCGCGAACAGCCCGCTGGCGATATCTCGCGTCATTTAGTGCAGGTCAAAGAGCCGGCGTTGCCGGTTTTGGCGCCCGAGGAAAGACACGAACTGGTGGAAGAAACGCGCGAAGCCTTTACCGGTGTGCCCCCTCAAGATGCGGTTGCACCCGAAAATACTACACCGCTTGGCGCCGAGGCAGCTGCTGGTGGTGCGGCGAACCTTGCGGTAGCGGGAGCTGTTGAGGCTGCAGAAGCATTAGGCGCCCCACCTGCGCCCCGTGCCAACGCTGGCACCGCTGCGGCGGACAACGTTCCTGATTGGTACAAAAAAGCGCAGGCCAGCGCAAAGAAAGAAAAAAAGCCTCCCAAGGCACAGCGTTCTCGTTATGCGGATGTTTTAGATGCGGCTATGGCGGAAAGTTCCACCCACTTCAACCAAGCCAATCGGGTTTTAGATGAGCAAGCAGAAGAACGCCTGCGCCATCTGCAAGACGATATCAGGGAAGTTAAGCCGCCTCAAACGTCTGTGGCGCCGCCTGTTGCTGAAGCCCCGCAAGCGGTTGCGATAGCCTCTTCCGATGCCGAAAACCTGCCAACACGGCCCGCCGCCGCGCGTAGGGAGGTGCCGGTTTCGGCGGAGTCCACGGTGGCCATGGCGCCCCTCGATGCCAGCATATTGCGCCCGGCGCAAGCTTCTGTTTCTGCCGCCCAGGAAATGCCTGCACCTGCTGCCCAGGAAGTGCCCCACGACACCCCTGTGCCCCAGCCGGTTGAAACATTCGTATCCCAAAAATCATCTTCGGCCGTTGTTGCACAACCCGAAAGCGTCCCGAGCGCTTCTCTGCGTCAGGTTTCTGAAGTTGTGACCCCCAAACCGGCGCGTCGCCCCATTGTTTTGCCCGATGTTGATGTGGCCACAACAGCACTGCCCCCCATAGCTGACATTTCCAAGCAGCGCGCACCTTTGGCGGAAGCGACAACTTCCGGCAAAACAGCGGCCAAAAGCCTGCTTGCCTCGATGATTCCCGAAGTTTCTCTGGGTGCCGCACCCGCCGCAGTTTCAGCCGAATCCCCGGCATCTAAAATTAAGCCGTTGGATTTGCCTTCCCTTTCGGGTGCGATTAACATGCCCACAGCGTCGCCGGATGCGCCGGTGAGCGAATTGGCAACGGTAAGCGCTACAGGGTCGTTTGCTGCCGTAAGCGCTACAGGGTCGTTTGCCCCGGTGGGAGACGCTCTGATTGCCGATGTGGCGCCGGAAGATATTTATATCGATGATGCCGATGATTCCGATTACGACGGAAACACGACCGAAATGGGTGCCTATGCAGGCACCGGATATGTGGATATGCCCAAATCGCGCGCCCACAAGTTTTTCGATCGTTTTTCGCGCAAGAAAAAGAAAAAAGATGAAGAAATAACGCCCCAAGAATGGCTTGAGGTTGACGATGATTTTGATGCTCTAAGCGTTGGTGCTGCACGTGGCGGTTGGGATAGTTTCCAGGAAAGCGCCGAAGGGGATTCGTTTGAGCAGGATGAAGAGAGGTGGCAATCGGGGGCGATTTCCGAAGTTGATGCACTGGATACACCCCTGCCGGCCAACTCTCCCGTAGCACGAAGGGGGCGTTTTGACGGAGCATTGGGGTCGCTGCCAACCTTTGATGACGCCCGTGATGAAGGGGCCTTTGACTTTGAAGATGATGAAACCCGCAAATGGAACGGCGGCGCGTTTTCCCGTGGTCGTGC
>JAVWGW010000149.1:0-3840 GCA_036640375.1 Raoultibacter sp.
TAGGTATACTACAAGCAGAACAAGGAAGGTTGATATGGGGCGGGAGGTAACTATGGAATCGATCAAAACAGCAGATGGCAAGATGGTCACCGAGGAATTATTGGACAAATGGTGCGACGCCCTTGATCACGACGAGTGGCCTAAGGGGTGGAATAATGTCGGAAAAGTTGTATCCGGTCGCCCACCTCTCAGCGCAGAAGGCTCAACCGTCCTGTCGGTAAAGGTGCCTCCTGCGATGAAAAGAGCTATAGAAAGCAACGCCAAAAACCGGGGTGTTTCAACAAGCGACTACGTGCGCACCCTTATCGCAAACTCTCTAGTACAAACAAGCTAGCAGCCACCAGCCCGCCGTCAGGTTAAACCATTACTCGCTGCGCAACGCCGTCACCGGATCCTTCTTGGCAGCCATCTTTGAGGGAATCAGCCCGCCAATCAGCGTTAACACGGTGGAAATGGCTATCAGAATGCCTCCGGCAACGGGCGGCAGCAGGGCCACGTTCGCAATGCCGGTGATGCTTTCGATAATCATATTTATCGGAATGTTCAGCAGCGCGGTAATCAGTATGCCCAAAACACCCGAAGCCAAACCAATCAGGAAGGTTTCGGCGTTAAATACATGGCTCACATCTTTCTTGCTGGCGCCGATCGAACGCAAAATACCGATTTCCTTTGTGCGTTCCAGCACGCTGATATAGGTGATGATGCCAATCATGATCGAAGAAACCACCAGCGAAATAGCCACAAACGCAATCAGAATATAGCTGATGGAATTGATGATGTTGGTAACCGAAGACATCATGGTGCCCACAATATCGGAATAGTGCACCACCTTATCTTCATCGCCCGCATCCTGCATGGCCTTGTTGTGATCTTTGATAATCGTGTCGATGCTCTCTTTAGCTTTAAAGTCGGTGGGGTAGATATTGATGGTGGCCGGCACCGCCAGATCAGCCACGCCCAACTTTTTCAAGTTGCCGTCATAGGTGGCATTGTCGGCCTGCGTGCGCATTTGCTTTTGGAAGGTTTCTACAATCTGAGCATCGCCCATGCCCGCAGCTTTCATCTGCGCCATGTAGGCCTGCATGCTGGCCGCCTGGTCAACTGGCAGTTTAGCCATATAGTCGGTGATGTCTTGCATGCTGAGTGTGGCGTTTTTATCTTCGGTCATAAACGGCACGCCGGTAAACACGTCGGTGGTTTTTTCCGTCTTCTGGTCGGCCACGATGGGGGCATCGGCAACCTGCCCAATCAAGTGCGTCATCAATTCGCTGGGATACATAACGTAGCCCCAGGTGCTTGCCGATCCCGCCGCTTCATCGCTGGCCTGCACAACGCCGACCACTTTCACGGTTGTGCCCTTGGCCACCGCCGCCTTCATGAAGGCTTCGTCTTCGGATTTATCTTCCCAAATGCCGCCTGTTTTTTCGTAGAAGGCTGTTGTGGGCAGCATCTTAAATTCCAAGCCCAACACATCGTCGTAGGAATATTCTTCCGGCGCAGAATCCTTGATTTTTTCGCCGCGCATAACGCCATCCATCATGTCTTTAAGCTCGGCTTCATCCTTTAAGCCCAACGCGTACAACGTGTAATCGGAAATGCGCCCATTGGCATCAAGTACCACAACAACTTCGTCATAATTTTCCGGCAGGTGTCCTTTAACAACAGGGTATTCCCTGCTCACCAGTTCTTTGTTGTCAAGCATCTGCGTCCACACATCGTAGCTGCTGCCCATCGATGCCATCATTTCCGATTGAGCAGAACCACTTTCGCCGCCCGTAGAAAAGCCGATGGCATCCATAACTGTAGCCGGATTAACCTGGTGCACGCCCTCTTTAGTGTCGGCGTTAAATACGTTTAGCGTTGTTTTGTAGTTGTACTGTATATCGTTGGTGAAACTGCTGATGTCACTCGGGTTTGTTTCCAGCCACTTCTTAATATCCGCCATATCGTTTTGGTTCGCGTCATTGGCGATGGAGGAAACCATACCCGAAATAATGTTGTTGCTTTCAATGGACGTCGCATCTTCGCGCGCTTCGCCGCTGCCGTTCATTCCCATCATCGTCGACATCATGGTGGAAGAATCAACCGAAGTGGATTGGATGGTTAAGGGGTAATTGGAAAGCGTGCTTTCTTCGGTTTTGTTGATGTAATCCTGTGCGCCGGAAGAAAGCGAAAGGATAAGCGCGATACCGATAATGCCGATGCTGCCCGCAAATGCGGTCAAAAGCGTGCGCCCTTTTTTCGTCATCAAATTGTTAAGCGAAAGGGAAAAAGCTGTCAGCAAGTTCATCGACGTTTTCTTGATGCGCCCCGCATATGATGCGCGAGCGGCGGATACTTCAACTTCGCTGGCGTCGAAGGGGCAAGAATCGCCCTGCGTTTCGCCATCCAGCAGGTAAATGGTGCGCGTGGCATATTGTTCGGCCAGTTCAGGGTTGTGTGTAACCATGATGACCAAGCGGTCTTTGGCCACTTCTTTTAAGATTTCCATAATCTGGGTGGATGTGTGCGTATCCAGTGCGCCCGTAGGCTCATCGGCCAAAATGATGTCGGGGTCGTTAACCAGCGCGCGCGCAATGGCCACGCGCTGCATCTGCCCGCCACTCATCTGGTTGGGCTTTTTGTGCAGCTGATCGCCCAAGCCCACCGCTTCAAGCGCCTTGGCCGCCCGGGCCTTGCGTTCTTCCGAAGACACGCCCGAAAGCGTCAGCGCCAGTTCCACATTGGAAAGCACGCTTTGGTGCGGAATCAGGTTGTAGCTTTGGAACACGAAGCCGACACTGTGGTTGCGGTAGGCATCCCAATCTTTGTCTTTATACTGCGTGGTGGATGTGCCGTTGATAACCAAATCACCGCTGGTATAGGCATCCAGGCCACCGATAATATTGAGCAGCGTAGTTTTGCCGCAGCCGGAAGGTCCCAGCACCGCCACGAATTCGCTTTCGCGAAACTGCAGGTCGATCCCCTTAAGTGCCTGAACGGTTTCGTCGCCGCTCACATAATCTTTCTTGATGTTTTTTAGCTCAAGCACGCGCACGTCTCCTTCGTGTGACGCAAAGCCGCGCGCGTTTCAAGCGGGCGCAACCCTACGCTGTAATTGCGAAATTTTAAACAGTATAGAACCACTGTCCTGCCCCATCGCCGCACACGTACATGCTGTTACCAGGGTGTGAACTGCTAGGTTGCCGTGTACGTTTGTGTGGCAGAGCCGCCGGCGCTGCCGGTACTGGCTGTGCCACCCGCACCGCCCGCGGCGCTTGTGCCAAGCGTGGCGGGGTCGCCGCCCGCATCCACAATGGCCATCATCTTTTTCAGCTGCGCTTTATCGGCGCCCACATAGGAAACGCCGTCTTCGCCCATCGGCAAAATATAGGAAGGCACCATGGCGGAATACATGGTAAGCGAACCCAGGTTTTTGAACTGCATCGCCAAGCTTAAAATATCATTGACGGACAAATCGGTCGTGACGCACTTGGCCGCCTTTTGAATAACGTTGGGAATATCGGTAACGGGAAGCGACAAGACCTTCTTCACCATGCCCTCGATAAGAAGGCGCTGGTTGGAAGTACGCGTGAAATCGCCATCAACATACGAACGGCTGCGCGCAAACACCAAGGCCGATTGGCCATCCAAAACCTGCGGACCTGGCTGAATAACGATGTCGCCTGCATCGGGGTCATCAATCAACTCTGGCACGTTCACTTCAACGCCACCCACGGCATCCACCAAACTAACCAGTTCTTCAAAGTTGACTTCCGCATAATGCGCAATATCCACGCCGCACAACTGCTTCGCTTCACGGATAGTTGCCGCAGCACCCCCGTAATTGTAAGCGGCATT
>JAVWGW010000150.1:0-3698 GCA_036640375.1 Raoultibacter sp.
AGCTCAGGAATGGCTGGACAGGCAGATGAGCCGTTATCATAAATGGAACTTCGGTTTATGGGCAGTAATTTTGAAAGAAACCGAAAAGATGATTGGTCAATGCGGGCTTACAATGCAGCCGTGGAAAGAAGAGGAAGTTCTTGAAATAGGGTATCTGTTCGAACGTCAATATTGGCATCATGGCTACGCTACTGAAGCCGCAATCGCTTGTAAGAAATATGCCTTTGAAATAGTAGGGGCCGCTGAAGTTTGCTCAATTATCAGGGATTCAAATAGAGCATCTCAGAATGTGGCTATAAGGAATGGTATGGTAATAAGAGACACAGGAATAAAGCATTACAGAGCTGTGGAAATGCCACACTATCGTTATGTTGTATGCCGCGAATAAATTCCCGTAGGGGCGCACGGCGTTGTGCGTTGGGGGTTAATGTAGAATGGTCAAGGTAGTGCAGCGCTTAACCCAAGGAGACTGGATATGAACGCGACGGAAATGCAGTATTTGGAACTTCTTTCTCGGTTGTTTCCCTCTGCCGCCAAGGCTTCGGCGGAAATCATCAACCTCAGTGCCGTTTTGAATCTTCCCAAAGGAACTGAATTTTTTGTTTCGGATATTCATGGTGAATACGAGGCGTTTTCCCATATCTTAAGAAACGGATCCGGATCCGTTCGTCTCAAAATCGACCAAGCGTTTGGTGACGATTTAACTAAAGAGGAAAAGCGTTCACTGGCCACGCTGATCTACTACCCCCGCCAGAAGATGGCGCTCGTGTTGTCCCAGGTGGATGATCCTAAAGAATGGTATGCCATCACGCTGCCGCGCCTGGTTTCCGTGTGTAAGCGGGCTGCCCAAAAATATACGCGTTCCAAGGTGCGCCGTGCCTTGCCGCCCGATTTCGCCTACATCATCGAAGAACTTATGACCGAAAACCGTCACGGCACCGACAAGCAAGCGTATTATGCTGCCATTATCGCGGCCGTCATTCGCACCGATCGCGGCGGCGCCCTGATCGAGGCTTTGTGCTTGCTCATCCAGCGACTGGTCATCGATCACCTTCACGTGGTCGGTGACATCTATGATCGCGGCCCGTATCCCCACATTATTATGGACATGCTGAAGGCTTATCATTCCCTCGACATCCAGTGGGGCAACCACGACATCGTATGGATGGGCGCTTCTTTGGGCCAGCGTGGCTGCATCGCCCACGTTGTGCGCAACTGCGCGCGTTACGGCAATCTGTCCATTTTGGAAGATGCTTACGGCATCAACATTTTGCCGCTGGCTTCGTTTGCGCTCGACGCCTACCGTGACGACCCCTGCGTTGCCTTTGGCCTTAAAGGCAATCCGGGGCTTTCCGAACAAGAGCTGGAAATGAATATCAAGATTCAAAAGGCGATGGCCATTATCCAGTTTAAGGTGGAAGGCCAGCTTATCGACGAGAACCCTGATTTTAACCTCGATGATCGCAAGCTTTTGCATCACATTGATTATCGGCGGGGCACCGTCGTGGTGGACGGCATCGAATACGAACTGACCGACAAGGTGTTTCCCACCGTTGACCCTGCCGATCCTTATCGGCTTACTGCGGAAGAAGAAGACGTCATGCAGCGCCTTGAACAGACCTTTACGGGTTGTGAAAAGTTGCAGCGCCATATGCGTTTCTTTTTGGAAGCGGGCAGTTTGTATAAGGTGTACAACGGCAATCTGCTGTTTCATGCCTGC
Source organism: Raoultibacter sp. (assembly GCA_036640375.1). Taxonomy (GTDB): domain Bacteria; phylum Actinomycetota; class Coriobacteriia; order Coriobacteriales; family Eggerthellaceae; genus JAVWGW01. Next base: position 1,721 of record JAVWGW010000150.1, read on the forward strand.
GTGCCGCTCAACGCCGATGGATCCCTTAAGCAAGTGGATGTTTTCGGCGAAAAATACCAGGGGCGCGCGCTTTACGACGCCATGGAACGCTACGTGCGCGCGGGATTCTTCGACCCCGACCCTGAAATGCGCAAACGCGGCCGCGACCTCATGTGGTACCTGTGGCTAGGGGAGGGATCCCCCCTGTTTGCGAAAAGCAAGATGGCCACGTTTGAACTGTATTTGATTGCCGATAAGGAAGCGCGAAAAGAGGTCAAAAATCCGTTTTATACCTTCCTTGATGATGAAGCTGTGCTTGCGGGCATTTTTGAAGATTTTGGGCTCGACCCCGAAACATCGCGCATCATCTGCGGACATGTGCCCGTAAAGGTGAAAGATGGCGAAGATCCGGTCAAGTGCGGCGGCCGCGTGCTTACCATCGACGGCGGTTTTTCAAAGGCCTACCAGCCCACCACGGGCATTGCGGGTTACACGCTCATTTCCAACTCGTCCGGTTTCGTTCTTGCCGCACACGAGCCGCTTGAATCTACGCGCGCCGCCATTGTGGGCGAACTGGATATACATTCTTCCCGCCGCGTTGTCGAACGCGTGGAAAAGCGCACGCTTGTTGCCGACACCGACACAGGCACCGTGCTCAAACAGCAAATCGCCAACCTGGAAAAGCTGCTGGAAGCCTATCGCTGCGGCGCGCTTGCCGAAAGCGAAAAATAGGGCAGGCGCATGCAGGAGGGGTGGATCGCACGCCTTAGTGAGCGGCGAAATTACCAGGCGGTCTTTTCGTGCATCATGCCAAGAAGGGTTACGGTATTCTCGCTTTCGGTGTACTCGTAAACAACAAGAAAAGGTGAAATCACCAGTTTTCTGACAGAGGCACCAAAGAGCTTTTTTATCGAGGGAGGAAGAGCGGTTGAGCCCATGGTGGGTACGACCGCTAGAAGATCGATGGTCTCGCGTATTTCAGTTCTTTTACCAGGTGAATATACTTGCGTGGCGTCTTGCACAAACCCTTCGGTATAGACAAGGCTAGTCATGAGAGATTCTTTTCTCCACTTCCGCAAAAGCGGCATCCGTTCCAAGGTACACGCGCCCTGCAGCCTTGTCGGCACGGCCCCGTTTAATGATGAATGCGAGACTTGCTTCGTAGGCTGCCGCCGAAGCCGCCTGCTCAAGTTTATCGGTAAAGACTTCTTCCGAGCAAAATATATAGGCGCCTAATCCGTGTTCGGTGATGCGCACAACATCTTTTTGCGCAGCTGCCTTCACTTCGATTTGGTTTTTCGCCAACGCTGTGACGGGATAAATAGCTTCCATACCTAACCCCTTTCTTTAGGAAGATTTTAACACGTCCTAAAAGGGTATTAAAATATTCTTTTAGGAATACTTTAGGGGCGCACTGCAAAAAAGCACCGCGCCCCTGACTGGGAGGGCGCGGTGCGGGAGGATGGCGGGTGTGGTTGCGGCGCTAGAAGACGCTGATCACACCGGTTGCCATGAGGATGATTGACAAAATCATGAGTGCCACAATGCCGGCGGCGATTAGCTTGTCAGCCAGCGAGGGCAAAATCGGCATCTTGCGTTCGCGCTGACCCATCACATACACGATGATGCCGGGGGCGAATAAGATGGTGGTGATCATAACGCCGACCAGGCCAGCTGCCCACACCAAGAAGATGGTGTAGATAAAACCGACGGTGCCGAAGATGCGCGCCTTCATGATGTCTTTGGCTTCGGTCAAGCCTTCGCGCTTCCAAGCGACCTTCATGTAATACGCGGCCGAGCACACGTAGGGGATCAAAATTGTGCTGACGGCGCAGGCATAGAAGAACTGGTAGGTCGACGCCGCAAACACCGATATGATCAAGAACAACTGCATGATTGCCGCGCTGATCAGCAGCGTTACGATCGGTGCGCCATTTTTATTCATCTTGGCGAAGGCCTTGGGAAACACGCCTTGGCGGGCGGCTTCAAAGGGACATTC
>JAVWGW010000151.1:0-3659 GCA_036640375.1 Raoultibacter sp.
AGGCCACATAGACGTCATCGGCGCACACGTCGCGGGAATCCCAGGTGATACCGCAGGCAAGCTTGCTGGCATCCAAGGGTTCAACCATCAGCGTGCCGCCCGTGTAGTGACACAATTGTTTTATGTTTAAACGCATTTCTCGCTACCTTGCTACTTTATGCTGCCGTATGAAACGTACGCATCGTACGCATCGTCTGCTTCCTCGTGTGTGTGCGCTGCGCGCTATCCGAAATGGCGCTCAAGTTCTTCAGCTGCCACCGTGGTGTCGTCAAAATCAAGCACTTCATCGCCGATTAATTGGTAATCTTCATGACCCTTGCCCGCAATCAAAATGCTATCGCCGGGCTGCGCCAGCGCAATCGCTTGGGCAATGGCGGCTCGGCGGTCGGCTTCAATAACGAAGCGATCACTTGCGCCCCCCATGCCACCCACGATAGCTTCGATGATGGCCTGCGGGTTTTCGTGGCGCGGATTGTCGGATGTGACCACAGCGAAATCGGCCGCTAACGCCGCGCGCCCCATGATGGGTCGCTTGCTGGCATCGCGGTTGCCGCCGCAGCCAAAGACCACAAGCGTCTTGCCGCTGGTAAGCGCCGCCACCGAAGCGATGGCTTTTTCCAGCGCATCGGGGGTGTGGGCGTAATCGACATACACCGAAACTTCGCCATCGTGAGCCGCAGCAACCCGCTGCAAGCGCCCGGGAATCTGAGGGGACGTTGCCAGCGCTTCGACAATGGTGGCCGCAGGAATGCCCAGTTGCAACGCGATGCCGAAGGCCAGCATCACGTTGGACACATTGAACTTGCCCACCAGCGGATAATCGAGCGCGTAATGCGTGCCGCGTACATCCAAATCTACGCAGGTGTGCGTTGTGAAATATTCGACGCTGTGAGGGTGTATCTGCGCCGAAGGGTCAAAGCCTACCGAAATGACGTTATCTTCGGCCGCCGAAGTGCGGCGCAGCAGTTCAACCCCATATTCATCATCGATGCACAGCACCCGACGTGCGGGGTATTCCTTAGAAAAAAGACGCGCCTTCGCCTCAAAATAGGCTTCAAAGGTTTTGTGGTAATCCAGGTGATCTTGCGTAAGGTTGGAAAACGCCGTCACCGCAAACTGCGCGCCCCAGGTGCGTTCCAAATCAAGGGCGTGGCTGGAAACTTCCATGGCCACCACGTCGCAGCGTTCATCGCGCATACGGGCAAACAGGCGCTGCAAATCGGGGGATTCCGGCGTGGTGTGCTCGCTTTTTTCCTGCACCGAACCAATGCGCACGCCCACGGTGCCGATCAGCCCCGTGTGCTTTCCCGCAACGGCGGTGATGTGTTCTAACAGATAGGTGGTGGTGGTTTTTCCGTTTGTGCCGGTGATGCCCACCAAACTAAAATCGCGGGAAGGGTTTTCGTAGAAGTTAACGGAAGCGGCGGCCATGGCCTTGCGGGTATCAGCCACCACAACTTCGGTGACATCGGTGGCATCAGCCAGATAGACTTTGCGCTGCACCACAAGCGTGCGCGCGCCGCGATCGATGGCATCTTGGGCGAAAGAGTGTCCGTCGGCATTAAAGCCCACGATGCAGAAAAACGCATCGCCGGGTTGCACGCGGTCGCTGCGATAAGCGATGCCGCCCACCTGCTCTTGTTCGTTTCCGATAACACTACAGTCGATGCCGCGGAAAAGTTCTTTACACGTTTTCGTCATGGCCATCCTTACTGAGGTGTGATTTTATAACGGTCGATTGCAAACGTCATTATATCCTTAAACACCGCGGTGGTTGATCTATCTCCGGGAACCTCGGTAGCACCCACAAAACAAACTAACTGGGAACTCGATTTCGGCAAATAGCCCACAAACGATATGTTGTAGACGCCCTTGACATAGCCGCCCGATTCGTCGGCGAATTCCGCGGTGCCCGTTTTGCCCGCAACCGAATAGCCCTCGATTGCAGCCGGTTTGCCGGTGCCTTCCGTGACCACCGTTTCCAACATACTGGTAAGCGTGGGAATGGCCGCCTTGTTCGCGATGACATCTTCGGTGGGATACGTGATGGCTTCGCCACTTTGCGGCTTGGCAATTAAGAAGTGGGGCGTGCATTCAACGCCGTTGTTGGTAAGCGCCCCATAAAAGCGCGCCATCTGCAAAGGCGTGATCGAAACGCCCTGGCCAAAGCTGACATTGTAGGCCTGGATAAGCGACCATTTGGCCTGATCGAGCAGGTAGCCCGATGCTTCGCCAGGGTAATCGACGCCGGTTGCTTCGTTGAGGTTGTAGCGAATGATGGCATCATAGAGCACGGGGAAGGTCAGCTTTTCAGCCGCCAAAGACATGCCCACGTTTGAACTGCGATCCAAAATATCACGCAGCGACATGGTTTGATCTGCGCGGTCATGGGCATCGGACACGAAGTATTCGTCGGCAGCCAAAGAATTGGGGCAAAAAATCGTATCGTCAGGCGTCATCACGCCCGCTTCCAAAATGCCCAAAACGGTTACGGCTTTAAAGATGGACCCCGGCTCAAACGCCGTGGTAATCGACCGCAATTCGGTGGCACCCGCTTCCACCTTGCTGGTATCCGACGGGTTGAAGTAAGGCAGCGAAGCGCAGGCGTAAATTTCACCTGTCGCGCCATCCATGATGACCGAATTGCCCCCCTTGCCTTCCAAATCGCCCACGCCTTGCGCCAGGCGACCTTCCAGGTATTCTTGCATGCCCACATCAAGGGACACGATAATATCTTGCCCGTTGGTTGCCGCCGTATCTTCGCGCACACCGCCCGGGATGGGAGTGCCGTTTGCGCCGCGTTCGGCCACCATCTTGCCCGGCGAGCCCTGAAGGATGTCGTCGTAGTAAAGCTCTAAGCCAGAAAGGCCGGCGTCATCGTTGCCCACAAAGCCGATCACCTGGCCACCCACCTGATTGTTGGGGTAAACGCGCTTGGAATCGGGAAGAAAATAGATGCCTTCAAGATCCATGGCCTTGACCGTTTTGGCGGCATCGGCATCGGCCTTGCGCTTGACGTAGGCAAAGGGGGTATCTTGCGCCTCAAGCGCATCTTGGTAATCGCTTGCCTGGCCCCCCAAAGCCGTGGCAAGTTTTGCCGCCACGCCAGCGGCATCCTTTACTTCGGTCGGGTTGCAATAAACGGTGGTGGCGTCGACGCTTTTGGCCATGACGCTGCCGTTGCGATCGTAAATGGTGCCCCGCCGCGGCGAAAGTTCAATGGTGGTTGTGCGGGATTCTTGCGCCTGCGCGGAATACTCTTGCGCCACCACCACCTGCAAAAACACCAATCTTGCCACAAAGATGAGCAAGACGGCAAAAAAGACAACAACGATGCCCATCGCCCGCGATGAATTAAGTGAAATATCCTGCCCGGGGAAAAAGGAGCCCTTACGCGCAGTTTTTGAGGGGGCATTTCCCGCAGGGAATCGTTTGCGCGAAGCCATGTATTAGCCCTGGTGTGCAGCTGCGGCTAAACTTTGGGAAAGCGACAGGTTGCCAGAAGCGTCGGTCGAAACGACATCGGCGGGCAAGGTGAGTGCGGCCGATCCTGCGGCAGCGCCCATGCTTAATGCTGAGGCTGCTTGCTTCACATAGCTGGGGTTGGAAAGATGGCTTTGCGCCACTTCCAAATCGTTGCTGGCAGCACGTACGGAAGT
>JAVWGW010000152.1:0-3603 GCA_036640375.1 Raoultibacter sp.
ATCGGGTCGGGCCCCATCGTTATCGGGCAGGCCTGCGAATTCGACTATTCGGGCGCCCAAGCCTGCAAGGTGCTTATCCAAGAGGGCTACCGCGTCATTTTGGTCAATTCCAACCCTGCCACCATCATGACCGACCCTGGCCTGGCCACGCGCACCTACGTGGAACCGATCACGCCCGAATGTGTGGAAAAAGTCATCGCCGCCGAACGCCCCGATGCCCTTTTGCCCACGCTCGGCGGGCAAACAGCCTTAAACACCGCCGTTGAACTGGCAAAACGCGGCATCCTTGAAGCCTACGATGTCGAAATGATCGGCTGCGACCTAGCGGCGATCAACCGCGGGGAAGATCGCCGCCTTTTCAACGAAGCCATGGCGCAGCTGGGCATCGAAACCGCGCGCAGCGGCTATGCCTACTGCGTGGCCGACGCCGAAGCGCTTGCCGCCACCATGGGGTTTCCCCTGGTGCTGCGCCCGTCGTTTACCATGGGGGGCGCCGGCGGCGGCATTGCCCACGACGCACCCGAACTGCGCGCCATCATCGCCCAGGGGCTCGAACTTTCCCCTGCCAACGAAGTGCTTGTGGAAGAAAGCATCGAAGGCTGGAAAGAATACGAGATGGAAGTTATGCGCGATTGCGCGGGCAACGGCATCATCATCTGCTCCATCGAAAACTTCGACGCCATGGGCGTGCACACGGGCGATTCGATCACCGTGGCACCCGCGCAAACCTTAAGCGATGTGGAATACCAGCGTATGCGCGTGGCCAGCTTGGCCATTCTGGAAAAAATCGGCGTGGAAACAGGCGGGTCAAACGTGCAGTTTGCCGTCAACCCGGAAAACGGCCGCCTGATCGTCATCGAAATGAATCCGCGCGTGTCGCGTTCTTCGGCGCTGGCTTCCAAAGCAACCGGTTTCCCCATTGCGAAGGCGGCGGCAAAGCTGGCCGTGGGCTACACGCTCGATGAAATTCTCAACGACATAACCAAGGCCACGCCCGCCTGTTTTGAGCCTTCGATCGATTACTGCGTTGTGAAGCTGCCACGCTTTGCGTTTGAAAAGTTTCAGGGAAGCGACGACACGCTGACGACGCGCATGAAGGCCGTCGGCGAAATTATGAGCATCGGCCGCAGCTTTGAAGAGGCCTTGGGCAAAGCCATGCGCTCGCTGGAAAACGGCCGCTGTGGCCTCGGTGGCGATGGGCGCGGTGGCGACATCATAAACGAAGCCGATTTCGATGCCATGGTGCACCGGCCCACGCAAGATCGCATCTTTTATATGGCCGAAGCGCTGCGCCGCGGCTGGGGGGTCGATCGCGTGGCTGCCGCAAGCCGCATCGACCGCTTCTTCGTGGCGCGCATGGCCGATATGGTGGCGGTGCAAGAAGCGCTGCGCGCTTTCAAGCTTGAACAGCTTGACGCCGATGCGCTGCGCGCCGCAAAACGTTTCGGTATATCCGACGCGCAAATTGCACATTTGACCGGGTCTGATGAACTAATGGTGCGCGCGCGGCGCAAGGCCTTAGGCGTGCTGCCCACCTTCAAAACGGTCGATACCTGCGCGGCAGAATTCCCCAGCGAAACCGCCTATCACTACAAAACCTACGATGGCACCGAATGCGAAATTGCGCCCAAAACGCGCCGGCGCGCGATGATTTTAGGGGCGGGACCAAACCGCATCGGGCAGGGCATCGAATTTGATTATTGCTGCGTGCACGCCTGTTATGCGCTGGCGCAAGCGGGCTTTGAAACCATCATGGTCAACTGCAATCCCGAAACGGTTTCCACCGATTACGACACGTCGGACAAGCTCTATTTTGAGCCCTTAACCTACGAAGATGTTATGGACATCATCGATGTGGAACAGCCCGATGGCGTTGTGGTTACCCTGGGCGGCCAGACACCCCTCAAGCTGGCGCGCGCGCTTTTGGCTGCGGGCGTACCCATCTTGGGCACCCAGCCCGAAGCCATCGACCTGGCCGAAGATCGCGACCGCTTTTCGGCCATCTTGGATGAACTGGCCATCACCTATCCCGCTTCCGGCATGGCTTCCACCTTTGAACAGGCCTGCCAGGTTTCTGACCACATCGGGTTTCCTTTGTTGGTGCGCCCCAGCTACGTGTTGGGCGGCCGGGGCATGGCCATCGTCTACGATGGCAGCCAGCTGGAAAAATACATGGCGCAGGCCACCAAAATTTCCCCCGATCACCCGGTGTACCTTGATCGCTTTTTGGAAGGCGCTGTCGAAGTTGACGTGGATGCGCTGTGTGATGGCGCCCAGGTATATATAGGTGGCGTGCTCGAACACATCGAAATGGCGGGCATCCATTCGGGGGATTCCGCCTGCTGCACGCCGCCCTTCGCGCTTTCCGAAGCCCTGGTGGTCCAGCTGCGCAGCATTGCGCGTCGCCTGGCGCTGCGCTTGGGCGTGGTCGGGCTGATCAACATCCAGTTTGCCATAAAAGACCAGATCATCTATGTGATTGAAGCCAATCCGCGCGCCAGCCGCACCGTGCCCTTTGTGTCCAAGGCCACGGGCGTGCCGCTGGCGAAGTGTGCCGCGCGCATCATGGCAGGCCACACAATTGCCAGCATGCAGCTGCCCAGCGATGAGCGGCGCCTAGAATATTTCAGCGTGAAGGAAGCCGTCATGCCCTTTGGGCGTTTCCCCGGGGCCGATGTGGTGTTGGGCCCCGAAATGAAATCGACCGGCGAAGTCATGGGCATCGCGCGCAATTTCCCCGCTGCCTATGCAAAAACGCAGCTGGCGATAGATTACGCGCTGCCCGAAGCGGGCACCGTATTCATTTCGGTGTGCGACCGCGACAAACGTGCTATCGTGTCTATCGCGCGCGACATTGTGCGGCTGGGCTTTCGCGTGGTTTCCACCCATGGCACGGCGCGTGCGCTGCGGGCCGCCAATATTGAAGTGGAAGAAGTGAAGAAAATCCATGAAGGCTCGCCTAATATCAGCGATAGAATAGCCTCAGGTCAAATTTCGCTTATGATAAACACACCGTTTGGCCATGCGACGCGCAGCGATGGTTATTATCTGCGCCTCGAAGCGGTGCGCCATGGCGTGAGCCACGTGACAACGCTGGCGGGCGCACAAGCGCTGGTGGCTGGCATGGAAGTGGCGCGCGAAACCGGGCTTGAAGTGGTGGCGCTGCAAGATTTAGCGCAATGGGAGCTCTAACGAAAGGCTTATCTATGACGCAAGCACCAATCAATGAAAGGGGAGTTATCTGCGCAAATGAATGCGTGGGTCCCCGCCTTTACCTGATGCGCGCAACGCTGCCCCGCATAGCGGCAGCTATCGCGCCTGGTCAATTCATCCACCTGCAACTGCCGGGTGCGCAAGACCACATTTTGCGCCGCCCGTTTTCCGTCTATTGCACGGATGTGGCCACGGGCAGTGTCGAAATACTGTACCAGGAAGTTGGTTTCGGTACGCAATATATGAGCACCTTGGCTGCGGGTACTGCATTTGAAGCCATCGGTCCGGTGGGCCGCGGATGGCAGGTGCCCGCAGCCGCCAAGCGCATTTTGCTGGTGGCGGGCGGTGTGGGCGCGGCGCCGCTGTTTTTGTTGGCTCAACAACAGTGCG
>JAVWGW010000153.1:0-3589 GCA_036640375.1 Raoultibacter sp.
GGCCTTTTGGTTACCCTGGCTTTTATGGATCAGAAATACCAGGATAACGATCTTTACCGGGCAATACTTCTTGATAAGATGAATGTTAACGAAGGGATGATTGCAGAAAATGCTGTTGCGCAAATGCTGCGCGCGCAGGGTCACCGCTTGTTCTTCTATTCGCGACCAGCCAATGGCAACCGTGCAAACATGATGGAAATTGATTTTCTTATACCCAACGGAAGAAAAATATCGCCTATCGAAGTTAAGTCTGGAAGCTATCAAAAACATGCTTCACTTAATAAGTTCCGCAGGCGCTTTACCAAGAATATGGGAGAAAGCTACATCCTGTACACGAAAGACATACTGGTAAAAGATGGCATAGTGCACCTACCGCTTTACATGGCAATGTTTCTGTAGCTTAATCTTCGTGTAAGTTCTTCTCGGCTGTTCGCTCGCGATCCTTTACGCTGCGGTGTGTTGGATGGGGGTGTACGGGCGGCCATGAAAGGGGGCGGTCAAAGGCATCGCGCTTGATGAATAGCCACACGGTCAGCAGCAAAATAGGGATGGCAACTTTGATGGTGTTGGCAAAAAGAAATTCGCCACCGGCAATAAAGGTGAGCGCCGCCATGGCAATGGCCCACACCGTACGATAGCGCAGCACTAAACCCACGGCCACAAGCAGCAAGATTACCCCACCCACAACCAGCGTGGGGCCGATGAACATGCCGCCCAAATCAACCCATTGCGTCAGCGTGGCGTAGGGGGCAAAAAAATCGGGCAGCTGGGAAATGCCGATGTTGACCAGGCCAACAATGCCCACCAGCGTGCCGGCCACCCAACCAATATCCTTGCTGCGCTGCCATTCCGTCGGCGTTTTTTTATCTTTGAAAAAGCCTGACTGCGAAAGCAGCACAGCCCCGATGCAGAAGGGCACCCAAAACATGATGCCGCGATACACCAGCGCGATAGCGGTGGCCGTAGGCAGCGAACAGCCATTGGCGGTAAGAATCATGGCGATGGCCGCTTCCACCACGCCCACGCCCTGCGGTGTGGGGCTTAAAATGACCGAAATGGAGGCAAGCGCGAACGCCGCAATAAGGGGGGCGAGGCTTTCAAAACCGAAGGCGTAGCCGATTGCCACCAAACACGCCATGTTAAGCATGGCCGAACAAGCGGCATAGGCGATGCTGATGAAGGCACCCAGCGGATTGTGCGCCAGAATGCGCGCAGAATTTATCATGGAATCGGCCGTGGAAGAACCCCAGGCAGCACGCAGGCTTTTGTTGAAACGCCCCAGGATTTTATTGCCCAAGCGTTCCACGGCAGCGAAGAGTTTATACAGGAAGTCGGGCTTGAAATAGCCCACGAAAAAAAGGCTTGATAAGCCCACAAGCGTGCCCGCCAACAACAGCCCGCCAATCAAAAACAGCGTGTTCATCGAGCCCGCAACCAACATGGTAACAAAGCCGATAACAGAAATGACTAAAATAGCGGCAAAATACCCAATTTGCGAAAGGATTGCACCGCTGGTTGCCGTGCCCACATCGGCACCCTTGCGGTGGGCATCGTCGATAATAAACGCTACGCCCGTGGCGCCCGAAAACAGACAAAAGGTGTTGATAAACACAAGGCTGAAAATGAGTACCACGTTGTTCCAGAAGCCGGTTTTGTGGCCGACCGCTTCAAACGCCGCATCATAGGAAGCCGCCTGCACAAAATGACGGGCAAGCATCAAAACGCCTGCCGCCAAAAGGGGCACGACCGCACCCGTTTTGATGGTAACAAGAAAGTCGCTAATCATATCGGCATTGCCGATAAGGAAAGAAAGCGCCACGATGGCCACAAGGATCAACAGCGCCTTTTTCATTCCGCCACCCTTCGCTTTCGATTCGCTGAAAAGGGTCATTATATCAGGAACGCCACGCCTGTGATATTAAAGTGCCCACACAACCAGGTTCACACATTTGCCCTGCATGAAAAGAGGGCGGAAACCCTACATAAACAGGCTGCCGATTTGGAAGATGGCAAAGGTGACAATCCAGGCAACGCCAATTTGGAACAACACCGAAAACACCGTCCAGCTAAGCGATTTCGATTCCTTGAAAATAACGGCAATCGTTGCAGCGCAGGGCACGTAGAGCAGGCAAAACACCATCATGCAATACGCGTTAAGCGGCCCGAAACCCAGCACGCCCAACTGCGTGGCAAGTTCGCCCATGCCCGCAGCCGAATTGACACTGGCAACCCCAAACAGAATCGCCGTGCTAGAAACGACCACTTCCTTGGCTGAAACGCCCGCGACCAGTGCGGTGGCAATTTGCCAAAATCCCAGGCCAATCGGCGCAAAAAACGGTACGGCCCACTGCCCCATGATGGCGGCAAAGCTGGTGGAAATATCGGCCACATGGCCCGACGGCCCAAAGTTGAGCAGAAACCACAGGATAATCGATGCCAGAAAAATCGTCGTGCCCGCCTTGAGCAGATAATCTTTGACCTTTTCCCACACATACACCGTAACCGTGCGCGCGGCGGGCGCTTTGTATTCGGGCAGTTCTATCAAAAGATCGTTGTGGGGCAGCCCGCGCTTTTTATCAATCAGGTGAAACGCCCAGGCCACAAACAGCGCCACCACGATGCCAATTAAGTACATCGAATAGGCGACTAACCCCGAAGCTGCGGGGAAGAACATGCCCGCGAACAGGATATATATGGGCAAACGCGCCGAACACGACATGAAGGGAGTAACCAGCATGGTTTTGAAGCGATCGCGTCGCGTTTCTAGCGTGCGCGTGGCCATGATGGCGGGCACCGAGCAGCCAAAGCCTAAAACCATCGGCAAAAACGCACGCCCCGAAAGCCCCAGGCGCCCCATAACCGAATCCATAACGTAGGCCACACGCGCCATATAACCGCTGTCTTCCAAAATCGCCAGAGCAAAAAACAGAATGGCTATGTTGGGCAAAAACGAAAGAATGGCGCCCACGCCAGAAAGAATACCGTCAACCACCAGCGAGGTCAGCAATTCATCGGTGCCCAGGGCGTCAAGGCCCCCCGACAAAGCCGTCGCTACAGCTTCGATCAAAATATCAAAATAGCCCCGCAGCCAATCCCCCAGTGCAAAGGTCAGGAAAAAGATGGCGGCCATCACCACCAAAAAAAGCGGAATCCCCAGCCATTTATTGGTAACGACGCGATCGACCTTATCGGTTATTTCTGCCTTTTCATCACGGTTGACCAGCACTTCTTCCACAATTTCTTCGATGAAATCATACTTCTGGTTGATGATGTCCGATTCATAACTGCGGTCGAGTATTGCGGGCAGATCAACGGGGTGGTTTTTCAGCACTTCGTCATCTTGTTCCAGCAGTTTGATGGCGTGCCAGCGAGGGTTCACGATGCCGGGATAGCGCCGCTCCAGTTCGGCTTGCACCGCATCGATTTTTTCTTCAAGGGCAACGCTGTACACCATGGCATAGCGCGCATGTTTTTCGGGCAAATCGGAATCGTCGTGGCCGTGAAACAGCACTTCGGGTTCTTTGGCATCCCAGTGATGCACCACGGCATGCATAAGGGGCTTTATGCCTGTGCGGCGCCGCGCCGATAC
>JAVWGW010000154.1:0-2174 GCA_036640375.1 Raoultibacter sp.
CGCCCAAGATAGCCTGGATTCCTACGATCTCAACGAAGCGACGCTTCAGGTGCTCGATGCCTTTGCTGCTTCCACAAAAGATCCCTATCTGCGTTATTTCGATGAAGCGCACTACAGCGCCTACCTTGAGGATACCGCCAGCAAATACGCCGGCATCGGCGTGCTGTTCGGTGAATACAAGGGGCAAAGCTATGCCGTTGATGTTTTTACCGGATCGGTTGCCGACACCGCGGGTGTGAAGGTGGGAGATTTCGTGGTGGCTATCGATGGGGTGCGCGACAACTGGTCGCTTACCGAAACGGTAAAGGCGCTTTCGCGCGAGGATGGATCGACAGCCATTGTCACCTGGCGACGTCCTTCCGCGCTTGAGGCGGAAGGTGGCAAGGAATTTACTACAACGCTGGCCTGTTCCCCTTACGCGCAAGCCAACGTTACCACTGAAATGTCTAACAAAGTGGGTGTTATCAAGGTAAGGCAGCTTACCCAGGATTCCGATGTGTTGGTGCGCCAGGCCATCGTTGATTTGCAATCCCAAGGCGCGCAATCCCTTGTGCTAGATGTGCGCGACAACCCTGGCGGCTATTTGACCCAGGCCGTCAACATTGCATCGCTTTTTGTGAAAAGCGGTGTCATCATGCAGATTGAAACGGTGGATGGCACAACGACAAAAAAGGCCACGGGCGATGCGGTCACGGCGCTGCCGCTGGTGGTGTTGGTGAATCAAAATACCGCTGCCGCATCGGAGGTTTTGGCCGCTGCGCTGCAAGACAACCAGCGAGCTACCCTTGTGGGCGAAGCGACCTTGGGCAAGGGAGCTGTGCAGGTGGTTCATCCGCTTTCCTTTGGTGGGGCGCTGCGCTATACCGCTGCGCATTACCTAAGCCCCTTAGGCCACATTATTAACGAAGTGGGGATCACCCCCGCAATTCCTGTAGGTCTGGCGGCCGATTCCGCAACCGATAGTCAGAAAATGGCTGCCATTGAAACCGCCCAATCCCTGATTGCCCGGTAGGCCGGCGTGTCGCGGCGTCACTCAAAATCGCGTGCTAAAACACGAAGGCATGCGCGCGCTAACCCGCAGGGTGTGCTTGCCGTCACTTCGCATGGCTATGGCTTTGTGCACACCGCTGAAGGGGAGTTCTATATTCCGGAAGCCAAGATGGGTGCCGCTTTCGATGGCGACAGGGTTGAAGTTGTTGCCATCAAAGGGAATGCTCCCGGGTCGAAGGCGGCGCATCGGGCGCAAGATCGTGTGGCGGCGCGGGTGGTGCGCGTGGTTGCGCGCGGTCAAGATTGCCTGATTGGACGCTATGAAATAGCCGAACCTTTCGGCGTCGTTGTGCCCGAAGATGCCAAAATTCCCTACGATGTGTTCACCTTGGCCAAAGATAATCCAAGCCTTGAAGATGGCGCTATCGTACGCGTGCGCATCGTGGAATATCCTTCGCGTAATACGGCTGCTACCGGTGTTATCGAAGAGGTTTTGGGCTATGAGGGCAAAGCGGGCCTTGATATCGATTTGGTGATTGCCCACCACAAGCTGGAAACACATTTTTCACCCGCGTCCCTTGAACAGGCACGCGCGGCTTGCGTTGATGTGCCGGGTGCCTTGGCCTGCGGTTATCGTGATATACGCGAGCGCTTAGTCTTCACGGTTGATCCGCGTGATGCGCGCGATTTCGATGACGCCCTTTCCTTGGATGAAGTCGATGGCCTGCTGCGCCTGGGCGTGCATATTGCCGATGTTTCGCATTATGTGGAATGGGGATCATCGCTTGACCTTGAGGCGCGCCGCCGGGCAACAAGCGTGTATTTGGTGGACCGGGTGATCCCGATGCTGCCTGAAGAGATTTCGGCGGATATCTGTTCGCTCGTGCCCCATCAGGTGCGGCGCGTTTTCACGGTGGATATGTATCTGGATGCTCAGGCTTGTGTCGTGCGCAGCGATTTCTATCCCGCGCTCATTGAATCGAAGGCGCGCCTTACCTACGAGGTGGCGCAAGAGATTATCGAAGGGCAGCAAGCTGCATCGGATGGCGCTGCTCAATCGGTTGAGGGGCGCATTTTGGCGCTTGCGCGGGTGGCCGAAAAGCTGGCTGCGGCGCGCACGCGTGCGGGGGGAATGGATTTCGAGACCACCGAGGCAAAGGTGCTGCTCGATGATGAAGGCGCAC
>JAVWGW010000154.1:2184-3574 GCA_036640375.1 Raoultibacter sp.
GTGCTGTTGCGGAAAAAGACGCAGGCCACAGCCTGTATCGAAGAGGCAATGATCCTAGCCAACAACATTGTGGCGCGGTTTATGCAGCAAGCGGAATTTCCGTGTATGTACCGGGTGCATGAAGCGCCGGCGGCCGAAAGTTTGGCCGAATTGGTGCCGGTGCTGCAGGAATTTCCTGTGTATAAAACGCTTCCCGTGGCCGATTTTATTGCGGGGCAGCCGGCGTGTTTGCAAGAAGTCTTGCGCGCAAGTAAGGGGCGACCCGAAGAAGAGCTGGTGTCCTCGCTGGTGCTGCGTTCGATGAAGCGCGCGGTTTACAAGGGTGTCTGCGAACCGCATTATGGACTGGCATCGGCGGCCTACACCCATTTCACCAGTCCTATCAGGCGCTACCCCGACCTGGTGGTACACCGTATGCTCAAAGCACACCTTCTGGGGAAATCTGAACTGTTCGATCAGCAGGTAAGTGCCCTTGGCTGGCTGGCCGAACACGCTTCTAAAATGGAGCGTATCGCCGAGGCGGCGGCGCGCGAAACCCAGCAGATGAAGCTGGTGGAATATATGCAGCGCGCTATTGGGCAAACGTTTGAAGCTGTGATTTCGGGCGTTGCCACCTACGGCTTTTTCGTGCGCTTGGAAAATACGGCCGAAGGGCTGGTGCCGATGCGCTTTTTGGAAGATGAGTATTTCGCTTTAGATCCGGTGCGCCACACGCTGTGCGCCCAGGAAAGCGGCACGCTGTATCGCCTGGGGCAACGGGTGAGTGTTGTGTTGGAGGCAGCCAACCCTCGCCAGCGCAAGCTTGATTTCAAGCTATCTTCTTGCAAGGATGGTTCTCGCGTGTAGTCGCCGCCCTTTTGACGAATCGGCGTGCCGCGGGGTGCTCGCAGTGGGTAGTATGGAACAACTTAATGCGGGTTACTGAAAGGACATTCATGGAGCACTTTGCAATCGTTGTCGACTCTACCTGTGATTGGTCACATGCCGAATATGAAAACAACCGAGTATTCATGGTGCCCTTGCAGGTGATGATGGGCAATGATTCTTTTGCTGACCAGCAAGATATTTCCTCTGAAGCTTTCTATGACTACATCGCTTCCGGTGCGCAAAGCTTCGGCACATCTCAGCCTGCTCCCTCCGCTTTTTCTGCCGTATATGAAAAGGTTGTGGCATCGGGGCAAACCGAAATCCTTTCGCTGCATATTGCCGCCACACTTTCGGGCACGCTGGATTCTGCCGAAATTGCTGCGGGGCAATGCGCTGCGCGTGTGGAGCGCTTTGATTCTTGCGGCACGACGACAACGCTGGGGATTTTGGCACAAAAGGCCTGTGAACTGCGCGATGCCGGCCTTTCTTTAGACGAAGCCTTGGTGGTTTTGCACGCCTATTG
>JAVWGW010000155.1:0-3479 GCA_036640375.1 Raoultibacter sp.
TGGAAAACGCCGTATAGGAAGCGCTCACGCAAAAATTTGACATGGATTGGTTCATGAAGCCGAAGCCGGGAAGTACTAAAAACGCGCCGACCATCAGCGGTAACGCGATGCGATACATCAGCGCGAAGTCAAACTTTCCCCCGCGTGCCACCACGCCGATAAACACCACAGCCGCCACCGCCACCGTGCCGAAGGCCGAATGTGGGCCAAATGACCCCGAATAAAGCTGGGCTTCGCGCAAGCCGTAGGCAAACGCGTAGATGGACATAAGCAAAACGGGCTTCCAGGGAAAAGAAAACTTTCCTTGCTCCGTCTGCGGCAACTCGTTTGCAGGCAGCGATTTAAAGCCGCACACCAGGCAGGCCAGCGTGGCAATCGGCAACGCAAGCACGGCCACAAACAACCACGGGTAAAGAAATCCCCTGCATATATAGATGATAAAAGCGGCAAGAATAATGGATGCCGAGTAATACAGCGCAACACGAATCGGGTTCAAGCAGCTGTACAGTTCTGACCACAGCAAAATAACGAACGCGATGCCGATGCCGCCGCCCACCGCTGCGGGCACGGCCACCAAAGGCGCAAGCGCGGGAATGAAAAGTGTGAGGAAAATGCACAGCGTCGAAACAACAAGCAGGGTACCCGCCACCCCATATACCACTTTTTTCTTGAAGAAGGGGCCGATTTTTTTGGCAAAGAGCGCGCACAAGAAAAGTGTGGCAATCATGGCAAAATCGAAGGTATCGTGGCCAGCAAACTGCTGGGTAGGAAAGCTGACGAATGACCCCACAAAAGAAATTTCGATCCACGCGCGATACATTCCCAGGCCTAGGAAGAACAGCGGGATGCGAGGCAGGCGCGCGCACAAGCCCGCCGCTAGCGCACCTTGTTCCTCTTCCCGTTCGCTTTCGTTACAGACTGTTTGCATAAGCAACCACCGACGCCACTTGCGCGACGCCGTGCCCCCTCTCCCTTGCTTTTGGCGTGCCCATTGTAGCAAAGAACAAGCTTGCGCGGGCGCGTAAGCGCGATGACCCCTCCGGGGAAATTGCCTTGCAACTTGCATTATGCCTGATGGATGAAGGGTGATTGCACAGGGTGAGGGAAATAACCCCCGCGATTTTACGTTGGACGAAAGACAGGCAGGCTAAGAGCCACTACAGTTGGGTCAACTTCACTGCGGAAAAGGAAATTGGGAGTGATTGCCCAAGAGCCGAAAATGTTACCGGCAGCGCAGCGAAGAAACCATCTATTCCAAGGAGGGAATATGAAAGAGAACACCCAAGGTATCAGCCGTCGCGACCTCTTCAAGTTTGGCGGTGTTGCCGCAGCAGGCGTCGTTGGAGCTGGCGCGCTTTCTGCCTGCAGCCCCCAGAGCAAGGCGGGCGGATCAGGCGCAGCAAGTGGCACGCCCGCGTCCACCGAAACCACCGTTGCCGCCGGGCATAGCCGCGAAGGCCTGCCAAGCTTCTTAAACACCCCCGCCGCCATTTCCAACATCAAGGAAACAAAAGAGTATGACGTTGTTGTTATCGGCGCCGGAGCCGCAGGCGTTCCCGCTGCCCTTTCGGCAGCAGAAGCGGGCGCGAAGGTGGCGCTTATACAAAAGGAGGCGACTGCGATTTCGCAAGGCAATTCGGGTTCAGGCATCGACCTTGCCGCAAGCGATCCTGCCGACGTTGCAAGCCTTACTTCCCTGCTTATCAAAGATAGCCAACACCGCCCCAATCGCGCTCTTGTGGAAACGTGGGCAAAAAATTCTGGCGAAGCGGTGAAGTGGGTTATTGCGAAGGCTGCCGAAGGCGGCGCGCAAGTCATTGACCAGGGCAACCTGCAGCAGGTGGGGCTTCTGAAAAAGAATGGCTACAACCTTACCTTTGTGACTTCTTTCTTCGGCCCGAAACCCTACACCACCGGCGATGGCATGCGCGCTTTGGCCACAACCGCCGAAAAAGAAGGTGTCGAAATCTTTTACTCCACCCCTGCCGAGCAGCTTGTGAAAACGGGGGATGCCGTAACTGGCGTCATAGCCAAGGGTAAAGACGGCTACATTCAGTTCAACGCCAAAAAGGGCGTCATCGTTGCGGCGGGCGACTACCAAAACGACGAAGCCATGTCGAACTACTACCAGCCCGACCTGCGCAATTTCACGCGCAAGCAGGTCAACAAGACCGGTGACGGCCACAAGATGGTCATCTGGGCAGGCGGCAAGATGGAAGACCTTGCCCACACCAAAATGCTGCACGATTTCGATGCCGGCCCCGCTTCCATGTGTGACATGCCCTTCTTGGCCGTGAAAAACGATGGCGCGCGCTTCGTTAACGAAACGGTAGAAATGTCGCTTTTGAACAACTATCTGCGCAGCGAAAAAGATTCCGGCTGGTATTCACAGGTTTTCGATGCTAACTATATGACCCAAGCGGCCGAATGGCCGGGCAAGCTGGTCGACCCCGAAGGCTTGCAGGTATACATGCCCGAAGCTTCAGGCGAAAAGCCCGGCGTGTTCAAAGATCTTGTGCGCACCTTTGCCTGCAATACCCTCGATGAACTGGCTGACAAACTGGAAATTACCGACAAAGCGGCCTTCCTTGCCACAATTAAACGCTACAACGAACAGGTTGCCGCAGGCAAGGATAGCGATTTTGGCAAGCCGGCGAAGTTTCTTGCCCCCATCGACACCCCGCCGTTTTACGGCATCCATCGCTGGGTGCGCATTTCGGCTTTGTGTTCGGGCGTGGATGTCAACGCCGATCACCAGTGCCTTAGCGTCACAGGCGACCCCATCACCGGCCTGTATGCCATCGGCAACTGCTCGGGCAACTTCTATGGCGGCATCGACTACCCGCTTACCGTGTTCGGCCTAAGCCTGGGACGTTGCTACACCGAAGGCTACGTTGTTGGCAAGATGGTTGCCGGCCTTTAACTAAACACACCCCTCCCCTCCAAGCGCGCCGCCGTGCACCCCTCCCTACCACGACGGCGCGTCTTTTGAAAACAATTTGAAAAATGTGGTTTTGTGCACTTGCACAAAATTGATAATGCGGGTACTATCAGTGATAACAAGTGAATAGAGAATAGTTTCTTTCCCCGGATTGAAACCGCGAAAGCGTTTAAATGTCGACACCGCAGGGCTTGAAGGTGTCGGGATTTAAGCGTTATTTTTTTGCCCTCACGCCCCGCTTTCGCAGACTTCTTTGGCCACCTGGACCTGAAAATGGACGGCACCACGTCGTCCCCCGTTTTGGATATCTGCCCACAAGCACGTATCCCGTCGAAAGGAAATGGTATGTCGAACTCGAAAATGCACACCGTCACCATCAACATGGGTCAAGCGAGCGGATCCTACGAGATCTCCCCTTCCACGCTCAAGCAGGTCATGAATCTTGTCGCCGAAGACGGTGTCGAAGAAACCTCCAGCAAGCTTTCGATGCGCACCCCGCTGCCAATCAGCTGGCCTTTCTAAGCACCTGCGAACAAAA
>JAVWGW010000156.1:0-3476 GCA_036640375.1 Raoultibacter sp.
AGCTGCTTGAAGTAAGCGTACTCCCTGTACGCGAACGAAGGCAACGAAAGTCTTGAACGTCTAGCTGGCCGCCACAGCCCGCCGTCAGGTTGTTACATCTCTGTGGGAGCAGAAACTCCCAGCAAGTTCAATGACTTCGCCAACACAATGCGGGTGGCATCCAGCAAGTACAGACGTGCGGCCTGCAGTTCAGCATCTTCCCCGATAACGTGGCAGGTGGTATAGAACTGGTGGAAGGTGCCCGCCAAATCCTGTGCAAAATGCGTCAAGCGGAACGGTGCGCGATCGCGCGCAGCAGCGGCGACCAGTTCGCTAAACCCGCTCATCGTGCGCATAAGAGCCAATTCGGAAGGCTCGGTAAGGCGCGCCAAATCGGTGTCGACCGCAATCAGCTGATCGGCCAAGGCATCCATGGTCATCGTGCCCGCCAGAGTGGCCGCAGCCGCATCGGCCGGAGCAACTTTGCGCAGGATAGAACAGATGCGCGCATGGGCGTACTGCACGTAATAGACAGGGTTGGAGGCATCCTTTTTCTTGGCCGCTTCGATATCAAAATCGATGGGCTGATCGCTTGAACGCGAAAGCATCAGATAGCGCGTAGCATCCACGCCCACTTCTTCAATCAGTTCTTTGAACGTGACCATTTCGCCCGTACGCTTAGACATACGCACCGCTTCGCCATCGCGATATAGGTTGACCAATTGCCCCAAAACAACTTCTAAGGCACCCGGACGATCCCAGGCGGCCAGCATGGCTTCGCAGCGTTTCACGTAACCGTGATGGTCGGCACCCCAAATGTTGATCAGATGGTCAAAGCCGCGCTCAAGCTTATCGTAGTGATAGGCCACATCGCTCATAAAGTAGGTGTATTCGCCGTTTTCCTTGATGCATACGCGGTCTTTTTCATCGCCAAAGGCCGTCGACTTAAACCACGTTGCGCCGTCTTCTTCATAGATGAAACCCTTTTCGCGCATGGATGCGAGCGAGCGGGTAACGGGGCTGGTGCCATCAGGGCCTGCCACATACAGGCTGCGCTCGGAAAACCAGCACTCGAAATGATTGCCAAAGCCTGCCAGCGTAGCTTCCATATTCTGCAGCATTTCGCTGTAGGCAATTTCGCGAAAAGCCGCCATGCGCTCTTCTTCGGGCGCACTTACCCAGTTATCGCCATCGCGATCGATGATGCCCTGGGCAATATCTTTCACATAGCCGCCGCCGTAAGAGTTTTCCGGCAGGGCAACATCGTGACCCAGCAGCTGCAAGTAACGCACGGCAACCGAAGTACCGAAGATATCCATTTGCGTGCCGTGATCGTTGATGTAGAACTCTTCATAGACATTGTAGCCTGCGTGGCGCATGACGCGCGCCATAGCATCGCCCAGCGTAGCCCAGCGGCCATGACCCACATGCATGGGGCCTGTGGGATTGGCGGAAACGTATTCAAGGTTGACATAGCTTTCGCCTGCTGGGATCTCGCCTTTACCGAAGTTGTCCTTTTCGGTGCGCACGCAGCGCGCCACACCCTGAAAGACTGCCGGAGCAAGGGTTAAATTGATAAAGCCAGCGCCAGCAATTTCGCATTGGGACACCAGATCGTTTTCGGGAAGTTCATCGACTATAATCTGCGCTATCTGGCGCGGATTCATCTTTGCCTGCTTCGCGCATCGCAGTGCAACCGTAGAAGCCCAATCGCCGTTAGACGTGTCGCGGGGACGTTCCATCGCAGCTTGCGGCACTTCGGCCAACGCAAGCTTACCGCCCTCAATAGCGCTCTTCAAAGCATCATTGACCAGGTTTTCCAGTTGTTCGCGAATCTCCATGTTCCATTCTTTCATCCGTTTGATAATATCGGTTATTGATTTTACCACGCCGCGCGTTATAAATCTTCTTGAGCGTGACCGCATGCGCGATATGCCCACACCAGCCACAGACCTTGCGTGCGTACTTTGCCGGCAAAGCGGTAGACGCGCAGTTTTTTTGGGAATTGGATACGCGCACCTTTCTGCACGCGCGCTTGCTTATACTGCGAAAGAAGACACTGGCACAATGAAAGGATTTTTATGACCATCCGCTATGAATTGGGAAATAAGGAAGACGCATTCGCCGTGCGTACAAGCGTGTTTATCGAAGAGCAGGGGTTCAACGACGAGTTCGATTCCATCGACGACACCATCGCGTTGCACATCACCGCCTACAGTGGCACCACCTGCGTTGGCTGTGCGCGTATTTTCCCCGACGAAACCGACCCCGACACCTTCATCTTCGGGCGCCTGGCCGTACTCCCCTCCCATCGCCTGCAGGGTTTGGGAGGCAAAATCCTCACCTTTGCCGAAGAAGCGGCATGCAAGGCCCAGGCAAAACACCTGCACCTTCACGCACAATGCCGCGTGATGCCCTTCTATGAAGGCTTTGGCTACACAGCGTTTGGACCGATCGAATTAGATGAGCAGGTCGAACATATATGGATGAAAAA
Organism: Raoultibacter sp.; assembly: GCA_036640375.1. Taxonomy (GTDB): domain Bacteria; phylum Actinomycetota; class Coriobacteriia; order Coriobacteriales; family Eggerthellaceae; genus JAVWGW01. Next base: position 2,474 of record JAVWGW010000156.1, read on the forward strand.
AGATATATAACCCGGTGGGTTTCTGTTTGGCAAAAGGGTAAAATGAACCTATCGTAAGGTCCAAACGAAAGGAAGTATCCCATGGGAAAGTTTCACATCCACCAAAGCGCAACCGCTAAGTTCACGTTTCATCTTGCGGCATCAAACGGCGAAACCATAGCCACCTCGCAGGCCTATGCCTCCAAGGAAAGCTGCAAAAAGGGCATCGAGTCGGTCAAAAAAAATGCCCCTCTAGCAGGCATAGAAGACCAAACAGTGGAAGGATCGCGCGCCGGACATCCCAAATACGAACTCTACCGCGATGCCGCCGACGCCTTCCGCTTCCGCCTCACCGCCACCAACGGCGAAAACATCATCGGTTCGCAAGCCTATGCCTCCAAGGAAAGCTGCAAAAAAGGCATCGAATCCGTGCAAGCAAATGCCCCCGGAGCTGAAGTAATTGAATAAGCAACAACGAAAAAACCCCCGCTAAGCGGGGGTTTTTTGCTGCAGATTGAAATTTTGTGGTGCTGGTATTACAGGATCAACATAGCCGCGGTGAGGATGATAACGCTGACGATAGCAATCGTCACGATAATCTTCATCGAGAACTTCAGCCATGTCGTGTACTCAATCTTGGCGATAGCAAGACCACCCATGATCGCACCGCAGGTGGGTGCAAACAGGTTGACAAGGCCGTTACCTGCACTAAAGATCATGACCATCGTCTCAACCGAGAACCCAAGCTGGCTGGCCAGAGGGCCCATGATCGGCATAGAAACCGTTGCCATGCCCGAAGAAGACGGGATCAAGAAACTTAGCACGATATAGAGCAGATACGATAGCGGCGCGAATATGATGGCCGATACTCCCGAAAGGAAGTTGGCTGCGTTGGTAAGAATCCACTGATCAAGGCCAGTTTCACCCATAAGAACGGTGATGGAACGAGCCAGAGCAATAATCATAACAACGCTCATCATATCAGCGGTACCGTTGATGAAGGCCTTGACAAAACGGCTTTCAG
>JAVWGW010000157.1:0-276 GCA_036640375.1 Raoultibacter sp.
TGTAAGGTCGGGGGTTGCCACACTTGCTGCGGGGGGATTTGTGACAGAGCCAGCGGCATCTGGGTTGGTGCCTGCATCGGTGGCGGGCACATCTGCTTGCGGGGTTTCGGGGTCGGGGGTGGGGGTACTGGGGACGGCATCGGCGTTGGCGTCCGCGTTGGTAGCAGGGGCTTCGACCTGCGGGGTTTCGCTGGCATCGGTGGCCGGAGCCTCCGTTTTCGGCGTAGCTGCCTCCCCTGTCGCCAAGGCGGTAATCGGGAAGCCTGCCATGGGGGT
>JAVWGW010000157.1:286-3472 GCA_036640375.1 Raoultibacter sp.
TTGGTGGATTTCTTCGTCTTCGTCATCTTGGTGCCCCTTGCCTCTATTGTTCATGACGCTGCTTACGCGCGCTGTTCATCTAACATCTGCAAACACCATAAAACCTTTGGTGAAAAAAATCTGCAATTTGTCATGAACAGCAAATCCAGCGACATGAACGACAACAAAAGGGCATTCCCGGGGTACTATTTGCACAAAACAGGCGGGGCAGGACCCCCGGCAAAGTTTGTTTATTGCTAGGCGCCAAGCGTGCAGATAGGAATAACGTACACTCCGTCGGCACGCACGTAGGCATACTTTCCCAGCCCTTCAACGACGGCAAGAAAAGCGGGTGGCTGGCCGCCAGCGCGCACAATATTTTCTTTCACCTTAATAAGGCTCGCCGCAGCCTTTTCGGCCTGATTGTGCCCCAGCTTGATTTCGATAGCTGCCCACTGCCCCGCTTCCGTTTGAATAATGGCATCGGCTTCAAGACCCTCTTTATCCCGATAGTAAAACACTTCGGCGCCGGTGGTTTGGGCATATACAAGCAGGTCGCGCATGCACAGGCATTCAAAAAGGAAGCCGAACGTTTCCAAATCATTCACCAGGGAACAAGCCGTTGCCTTCAAGATTGCCGCGGTCAGAGAAGGGTCCACGAAGTGATATTTTGGCCGCTTGTTGATGCGCAAAGACGAACGAATATGCGGTGACCAGGCGGGGATTTCTTCGATGATGAATATCTTTTCCAGGGCATCAAGATAATCATCAACCGTTTCTGGAGCAAGCACGTTTTGCGCATCCATTTCAGTCATATCGGCAATGATTGTCTTTGTTTTGGCCGATTGCTCCGCGTTGCGCGCAAGGGAATGCAGCAGCCGTGCAATCTTGCGGGGGTCACGTTTTTTGCCATCAACCCGCGAAAGATCATTGCTTTGAAGTGCGGAAACGTAGTTGTTTGCCATACGCTGTGCTCGTGCGGGCGGCGTTTCACGGGAAGCAGGCCACCCGCCGCGCACCGCCAAGCAAGCAAAATCGTCCAAAGTCATGGGCGGCGCGGCCGAAGAGGGTTGTGTGCCAGCGAAAAGCGCCCGAAGCGAAACCCTTGCGTTTGATTCGCCTGATTCCGCAAGAGACAAAGGCCGCATGCGCAGTTTTTCAATGCGGCCAACACCGCTATGTTTGGGTTGATATTCGCGGGGAACAGCGGAACCCGTCAGCAAAAAGGTGTCCGATTTCCCCGAGCGATCCACCGCATTGCGCACGCCATCCCACAGCTGCGGGGCCTCTTGCCATTCGTCGATAAGGCGAGGATGCGGTCCTTGCAGGGCAATCTGCGGCGCCATAGATGCAATTTCGAGGTTCTGGAAGTTGCCGGCAGGGTCCATCAAGTTGATTTCGCTTTTGGCGAAGGCCTGCGCAGTCCAAGTTTTGCCGCAGTATTTTGGCCCCTGGATACAAACGGCACCAAAATCTTCAAGGCCTTCGGCAATTCTGGCTTCAAGAAGCCGAGGCTGATAGCCGGCGTTTATGAGTTGCCCATAATCCATAATGGCCTTTCCTTACCTTTGATAAGCTGGGTATTCTTTGTTTTGTCGCTATTCTACTAGTGGTTTTGTCTTATGTCCACTAGTGGTTTTGTCTTACATTTGCTAGCGGTTTTGTCTTGCTCGGATTTCCGTGTCTACGAATACTTTAGCAGCAGTTCCCTCGATTGCGTCGTGGGTGTGCTTGCGTTGGCGGATTACTGCGAAGCCGCCTACCAGCCATACGGCTAGTAGCAACAAGGCTAGCGGGATGTGGCTGTGTTGCGCGTCGAGCGCTTGGGCACCCAAGGCGGGGTTTTCTAGCTGGTTAGCGCGTGTCGGTAAAGCGGGTTAGAGGGTTTCTTTTTGTATTATCCAAGTAATACAACGTTACCGTTTTTGCGGTTTCATCGACAATGTAATAGAGTGCGAAATGCGCGAAAGGAACGGCTGTCCACTGGCATGGCATAGGTGGCATCGCGGCAGCGTATGCGGGACGATAGAGAGCCCCGATGCCGGGAGTTGTTTTAAGAAGTTCAATAGTGTGCTCAATCTTGGTTTGTGCCACCCCAGAAACTTCCGCCATCTGCTGCAGAAAGCCTGCGGTGTAGAAAACACTATAGGTGGCCATCTATTTGCCTGCCGCTGCTCGCAGCTGCAAAAGTTTTGCTTCTGCTTCGACTTGCGTGTAGATATTTCCTGCCATGATGTCTTCGTAACCACGCCATGCGGCGGCAATCAGCTGTTTTTCGTGCTCTCTTTCGCTGGTGCTGCGCGTAGATATTTCAAAAGGAATTCTTTGTTCTTGCACCACTGTCGAGGCAAAAATGTTTATTGCAACCGAAGGGTTCATTCCCGTACGCTTACAAAAATCAGCAAACGCTTCTTTAAGGCCTTCATCCATACTAACCGTTAAACTTGTTGTCATGGCGCATCCTTTCTCGCTGCATCTTGGGGAAAGTATAGCAGAAATACCCTATTACAGGTTATTTAGGTGTTATAGCTTACTTTATAGAAGGGGAAGGCGACTGGCAGGTGAATAATCAACTCTCCTGTTTCGATGTTCTTAGATTGCCATGATGAAAAGGTAAAACAACACTTTGCAAGCACGCAGGGTGGCCAAATTGGACACTTTGCCAACACAAACGCCCCTCACTGTGTAGGGGCGTTTGTTGTTTTGGGCTTAGGCGAAGAAACGGGGCTCTGGGCAGGGGGTCTAGTAGCTTGTTCCCTCGATTGCGTCGTGTGCGTGCTTGCGTTGGCGGATTACTGCGAAGCCGCCTACCAGCCATACAGCTAGTAGTAACAAGGCTAGCGGGATGTGGCTGTGTTGCGTATCGAACCCTTGGGCGCCCAAGGCGGGGTTTTCCAGCTGACCTTGCGGGGTAGCGGTATCGGCCGTAGCCTTGGCGGGGGCAGCTTCTGTTTTGACTGCAGTGGTTGCCGGGGTGGCGGGGGTTTCCGGCGTTACCAGGACAGCAGTTTGCGGTGCGGCGGGCACAAATACGGTGTTGATGCGTTCCACAATCGTGGTGGTGCCGCCGCCATTGTTGTTGTTGTTGCCACCGTTATCGGGAACAGCCGGCGGGGTGGGCGGGTTAATCGGATCGGCAGGATCAACCGGGGGCTTGGGCGGATCCACCGGATCGGTGGGGTCAACCGGAGGCTTCGGGGGATCAAC
>JAVWGW010000158.1:0-3404 GCA_036640375.1 Raoultibacter sp.
AATACCTGACCTATATGGGGGATATTTTTTCGGTCGATGCTGCCGTGCGCCAGCAGCGCATTCAAAAATATAGCGAGCTGCTTTCTTTGACGGATTGTTTGGGCGATTTGATTTCGTCGTATTCCCACGGCATGAAGCAGAAGTTGGTGCTGATCGGCGCTTTTCTGCATCAGCCAAAGTTGCTGGTGCTCGACGAGCCCTTCGTGGGCCTTGATCCGCAAGCGTCGTTTCATCTGAAGAATATGATGAAGGAACTAGTTGCGGGCGGATCCGCCATCTTTTTCTCAAGTCATGTGCTGGAAGTGGTTGAAAAACTCTGCAACAAGATTGCCATTATTAATGCTGGTCGCCTGGTGGAAAGCGGGTTCACCGCCGATATTGCGGGCAGTGAAGGCTTGGAAGGCGTGTTTCTGGATCTGGTTGATTCGCCTATCCCGGGCACACCTGCTGCCAGCGGCACTGGCACTGCCGGCACTGCACAAGTGGGAAGGTAGGTGGCTGCAATGCATCAACTTTTCTTGTTGCTGAAAATTCAGCTGTTGGGGTTTTTCGGCATCAACAAGGTGCTGCATTCTAAGGGTGCGGCCGAAAAACGGAAAATGGTGCTTTTCGCGGTGGGCAGCCTGGCGGTGTTTGGCTTCGTTGTGGCGTATAGCTGCATGACCGCCGCGGTGTTTGTGCAGGTTGGCCTTGTCGATCAGCTGCCTATTGTGGTGGTGTTCGCAGGGTCGTTGGCAGGTGTTGTGGTCACCTTCTTGAAGGCGAACGGGATGATGTTCAACTTCAAAGATTATGATATGGTGATGTCGCTGCCGGTGTCTGTATCGGTGGTGGTGGTGTCGCGCATCGCGGCGCTCTATGTGGTCAACTTGCTGTTCGGCTGCATTATCATGGTTCCTTCGTTTGTTGCCTATGCCGCAGCAACGGGGGCGGGTGTTGGCACGTGGGTGGCGATGGTGTACGTCGTGGTGGCAGCGCCCCTTTTGCCCATGGCGTTAACGCTGGTGGTTGCGGCTATTGTGGCAGCCATCGCCTCGCGCTTTCGCTATGCAAACCTGGTCACTATCGTGTTGTCGGTGGCGGTTGTTTTGGGAATTTTTGCGCTTTCATTTGCGATGCCGGAAGGCTCGATTTCGGGCAATAAGTTGGAAAACTTGGCCAATTTGGGCGGTATGCTTTCAGGTTCTATAGGGGGCATCTATCCGCCTGCACTGTGGGCGGCGCAGGGGATCATCGCGGGTGACGGGGGCGCGTTTGTGCTATTTATTGGCGCATCCCTGCTTTCCCTCACCCTGTTCGTGGTTGTTTTTGCGCGGTTTTTCCCCCGCATTAATTCTGCGTTGATGGCAGGATCGGTGCATACCGCCTATTCGTTTGAAGCGCCGGCGGGCAAACGCGCCCTGGCGCGCGGGGGGCGTCCTGGTGGTGCGCTGTTCAAAAAAGAACTGCGCCGCCTGACATCGACACCGGTCTATTTGCTTAATTCGTGCATCGGCGTCGTTATGCTGGTGATCGCGGCGCTGGCGGCTTGCTTTTTCGATATAAACAAGCTGTTGGAAACGGCGCTGGTGGGCATTCCTCCGGAAGTGCTGCCGCCGGTCCACGCGCTCATCCCCTGGATCTGTGCGCTGTTCATAGGCCTTTCTTCAACCACGGCAGCTTCCGTATCGCTTGAGGGCGGCAGTCGGTGGCTGATGTGTTCGGCCCCGGTGGCACCCCGCGTGGTGCTTGGCGCGAAGCTCGCCGTTAACGTGAGCATCACCTGTGGGGCTGCGCTGGTGGCAGGCGCGCTGCTTACCTTTGCCACTAAGGCATCGTTTGAGCAGGGCATTGCCTTGTTCGTGGTGCCCGCTTCCATGGGCGTGTTTGTGGCGGCGCTGGGCTTGGCGGTCGATGCGCGCTTCCCTAAATACGATTGGACCAGTGAATATCAGGCGGCCAAACAGTCGATGGCGGTGCTGGTGACACTCTTTTGTGGCATGGGAATTGCTGTTGCGGGAATGTTTGCTACGGTGGTTTTTAGCGCGCAGGCCACAGGGATTGCCTTGGGTACAAGCGCTGCTTTGCTGGGCGCCGCCTTTCTGCTTTACGGTGGCCTGACCCATTGGGCGCTCTATGAATAACGATGCGATGTTCGGCCATAAAAAAGAAGGTGTACGGTTATGATTATTCGTCTTGAACAATCCTCAGAACAGCCGCTTTATCTGCAAATTCGCGAACAGGTGATAGCCGCTATCGCCACGGGGGAACTGGCGGTGGGCGAAGCTTTACCTTCCGTGCGCAGCTTGGCCTGCGATTTGAGCATCAACTTGCACACGGTGAACAAGGCCTATGCGGTGCTGCGCGATGAAGGGTATCTGCTGATGCGCGGCCGTAGTGGCGCGTTTGTGGCCGACCCCGAAAGCCATGCGTTGCAAGGCCGTGGTGCGGCCGAAGATGCGCGCATGGCCCAAGAGCTTTACGCGCTGGCGTTGGCGCATCGGGCGCGCGGCGGCAGTGAAGTTGAATTTAAGGATGCGGCAGCGCAACAAGCTGCGCGCGCGTTTTCGGAATAGTAGGGAATAAAAATGGACATGCATACAGCTTTGCTTTTGATGTTTCTGGTAAGCATTTTTTTGGTGGGAGCCTTAACTGCCCTGACGCCGTGGCTTATGAAGAGCCGCGAATGTTTCGCGGTTACCATTCCCCAAGCACATGCGCGTGATGCGCGATTGCGTCGCTTCAAGCTCCATTACAGCGTTATTGCCCTGGTTGCGGCGCTGGTGCTGGCAGGCATCGTTGCGGCATTTTTTGCGACTGGTCTTGAAAAGATTGGCCTGATTGTGCTGATCATTGGTGTTTTTGGGCAAACGGGGCTTTCCTTTGCGCTCATGCTGCATTACCGTCGGCGCGTGCAGGCAATCAAGCGTGACCAGGGCTGGGTTGTCGAGGTGCAAGAAAGTGCCGCCCTTATTGGCGAAGCGTCGCTGCCTAAAGCGATTTCACTTAAATGGAACCTGCTCTATATTCCCTTGCTTGCCATCACGGCCGCCATTGGCATCGTCGGCTATGATTCTTTGCCCGACATGGTGCCGATGCACGTTGGGCTGGATGGTCAGGTGAACGATTGGGCGCCGAAAAGCCCGGGAGTTGCTTTGTTTCCGGTGGCGGTGCAGCTGTTTTTTATCGCTTGCTTTGTTTTTTCCCACTGGATGATGCTGCGGTCGAAAAAGGCTGTCGACCCAGAAGCCCCCGCATCAACCGCGCTTGCCTATGGCTTGTTCGCCCGCGCCCAAAGCATTTTCCTTTTGGCAACGGGGCTGCTGATGTGTGCGGCCATGATTTTGATACCCCTTTCGTTTCTTGGGCTGATAACGCTTGTGCAGGCGGCGGGGGCTATCGTTATCTTGCTGGCACCCGTTCTG
>JAVWGW010000159.1:0-3403 GCA_036640375.1 Raoultibacter sp.
GACGATTTCGACAGCTTTCCTCTGGCGCGTCTTTCCCGCGGTGCCCGCGAAGCGCTCAACCTGATTCGTCAGGCGGTGGAAAACCCGGAAGTCTACGTGCTGGCAACCGTTTCTCAGGAAAACGATTTCGAAGATTTCTTCTTTGACCTGCTCGATCCGTTTGAGCCAATCGTGGTAGATTTACCCACCACCGCTGAACGGATGGACATTTGGGAACACATCGCACTTGAGCACCCCTGTGCGCGCGGCTTGGATACCTCTGATCTTGTGCGCCTTTCGGCCAATATGTCACGCTATGATATATATATGGCTGCCCAGGAAGCGGTGGAAGCGGCGTACAAGGAAAGTCTTGCGCTGCGCAGCTATCTGCCGGTCAGTGTTGAAAATATGTATGAAAAGCTGGCCGCCTACCAGCCGCTTGAATCCGAAGAATACCAGCAGCTTGAAAATGTGGTTATCGCCGGGTTCAGCGCACAGATGGGCACTGTCGACGAGCTGCTAAAAGGTGGGGCATAAATCATGGAAGTATCCCGTCGTTGTGATTATGCTTGTCGCATTTTACGTGCCGCCAACAAGCGCAGTGAAGGTTTTGTTTCTATTGCCGAAATTGCCGAGGAAGAATCGATTCCCTACGCTTTCGCGCGCAGCATTCAGCACGATCTGACTTCCGCAGGCTTCATTGCCACCGCACGTGGCGCACGTGGCGGCTTGGCGCTTAAATGCGATCTTGACCAGGTGACCATGCTTGATGTAATCACGGCGCTGCAAGGGCCTGCCAGCGTGGCATCGTGTTCCCTAGACCTTGATTCTTGTGCCCAGCAGTCAACCTGCGTGTTCAATCGTGTGTGGCAAGGGGCCGACAAGATTTTGTTTTCCTATTTTTCATCCATCACGCTAGGAGATTTGTTTCGTATGGGGGGCACGCATCCCCTTGTGGCTCAAGCAATGCATCTTGCGCCCCACGACATGGATTCCTTTCTTGAAAGCGCTGCGATTGCGGGGGATTGCGCGGCGCCCCTAAGTGAAGCCTTTCTTGGTGCCTCCGAGACATGTGGCGCGTCTTGTGCGGCGGATAAGGCCTGATCGCACCAATGATCGAACCTGATGATTTTATCGCCCGGGTATGGCGTGAGGGCGCACAGCATCAGCGCAACAACCTTCCGTGGCGTTGCGTGGACGATGCTTACGCCGTTTTAGTCTCCGAAGTGATGCTGCAGCAGACTCAGGTTGTACGCGTGTTGAAGTATTGGAATGCCTTTTTGGCGCTGTTTCCCACGCTTGATGCGCTGGCGGCCGCCGATACGGCCTGCGTGCTTGAACAGTGGCAGGGCTTGGGCTACAACCGCCGTGCCTTAGCGCTCAAACGTGCCGCCGACATCTGCGCTGCCGAGCATGCGGGAAAATTGCCGCGCGGGATCGATGCCCTGATGGCTTTGCCCGGTATAGGTCCGGCAACGGCGGCCGGGGTGTGTTCGTTTGCCTACAACGAGCCCTCCGTTTATCTGGAAACCAACGTGCGCACGGTGTTTCTGCATGAATTTTTCCCTGAAGAGCAGGGGGTAAGCGATAAGGAACTCTACCCCCTGGTGCAGACTACCTGCAGTCAGGATAATCCGCGCGGCTGGTATTATGCGCTGCTCGATTACGGCGCGCATCTTAAGGCAACGCAGGTAAACCCCAGCCGCAAAAGTGCCCATCACACCCGGCAATCAAGCTATGTGGGTTCGCGGCGCCAAAAGCGTGCCGAAGCCTTGCGCTGCGTGCTTGTCAATCCCGGAATTTCTGATGGGGAACTGTTTGCGCATCTTGAGGCCTTTGAGCACGCCGGCAAGCGCGAACAGCTTGATTATCAGGCGTATCGAAGCGTGGTGGATGGCATGGTGGCCGAAGGGTTTTTTCGCTGCGAGGCGGGCGGCTATTGCGCCTAGCGGCACCGGGTGTGCGTCGCGCCAATCGGAAGGGAAGTCTTGTGGGGTTTATCGAAGTATTTTTGATCGGCGTCGGTTTGTCGATGGATGCATTTGCCGTGGCAATATGTAAAGGCTTGGGCATGGCACGCCTCAATGTGCGGCATGCTGTGATTATTGCGCTGTTCTTCGGCATTTTTCAGGCCGTGATGCCGCTTATCGGGTTTGCTCTGGGCACACAATTTGAATCGTTTATTTCCGGCTTCGATCACTGGATTGCCTTTGTGCTTTTGGCGGGCATCGGCGCCAAAATGCTGTGGGATGCGTTTGGCAACGGCGGCTGCGGGTGTGCGGATGGTGCCTGTGAGCTGGGCGATCCTGCCGCAGCAGATGTCGCTGCCGCAACCACCAGCAAACTGGATTACAAAGAGCTGCTCATGCTGGCGCTGGCCACTAGCATCGACGCGTTGGCCGTGGGCATCACCTTTGCGTTTTTGCAGGTGGATATTGTGTTTGCCGTTGTTGTTATCGGTATCACCACCTTCGTTTTGTCGCTTGCGGGGGTGGGCTTGGGCCACAGCTTTGGTGCCCGCTACGAAAAACCCGCCACCATCGCCGGCGGCATCGTGCTTATAGCGATTGGGTGTAAAATACTGCTTGAGCATCTCGGTTTTTTGGGCTGATGCCTATAATTGAGATGTAGTATCAATAAGAAAATTCGTCGAAAGGAACCGGTATGGAATTGAAGGGCTCAAAGACTGAATCCAACCTGCAAACAGCGTTTGCGGGCGAATCCCAAGCGCACACCAAGTATGCTTATTATGCAAGCCAGGCTAAAAAAGATGGCTACGTACAAATTCAGAGCATCTTCACTGAAACATCTCTTAACGAAAAAGAGCACGCCAAGTTGTGGTTTAAGGCTTTACACGGCGGTGCTGTTCCCTCGACGCTTGACAACTTGGCCGATGCCGCTGCGGGTGAAAACTACGAGTGGACCGATATGTACGCCGAATTTGCCGCCACCGCACGCGAAGAAGGCTTTGCCGATTTGGCAGAACTCTTCGACGGCGTTGCTGGCGTTGAGAAGCTGCACGAAGCACGTTATCGCGCCCTTATCGAACGCATCAACAATGGCGAAGTATTCAAGCGCGGCGAAGTATGCGCGTGGAAGTGCGGCAACTGCGGCCACATCCACATCGGCACTGAAGCACCCGAAGTGTGCCCCGTGTGCGCCCACGGCCGTGAGTATTTCGAACTGCGCGCAGAAAACTACTAGACCAAAATACTCCTTGCGGAGTATTGACTCTCAAGCAGGCTAAAATCGCTTTACCCAAAAATCGCTTTGCTGCATATTGCTTCTGTTTTATCCAGCATTTTTCGATTAAAAAGGATTCCGTTTCGGCGGGATCCTTTTGTGTAATGACAAGAAAACACGCACGATTTGCGCACAATGATGGTATTTTAGATAAAAGACAAGATTGGATAGAGTAAAAAGC
>JAVWGW010000160.1:0-3380 GCA_036640375.1 Raoultibacter sp.
AAGCGTATATTTATGGCTAAATCGCGCATTTTTTTGGATAATTGAAAATAGGGGGTTACGCGGCGGGGCGGGGCGGTTTATACTTCGTTTTGTCCTTTAAGGGCGGTACAGAGAGACCGACAAGGCTGCAAGCATCCACTTTACATAGGGTGACTTTCATGAAGCCTTTGTTTGTTCGCAGAGGCATTTTTTATGCCGAAAACGGACGGGTTGTTGCAATAAGGCGATTGCGCAACCGGTTGTCTGTACGCACTCACAACAAGAAAGGGAGTGTGTATGAATGACACAAGCAAAGTAAAATCCATCTGCATGGATGCAGAGGAAATCGAGCGATCGCTGACGCGCATTGCTCACCAGATTCTCGAAACGAATAAGGGGGCTGCCAACATCGCCTTGGTCGGCATTGTCACCCGCGGTGATCTGCTGGCAAAGCAGCTCGCCCACAAAATAGAGGAAATTGAAGGTGCCAACGTGGCGCTGGGCAGCCTCGACATCAGCTTCTACCGCGATGATGTGTTAACCCACTTAGCCCCCGAAGTGCACGGAACAAAAATCCCCTTCAATATTGATGGCAAAGACCTCATTTTGGTCGATGACGTGCTCTACACCGGCCGCACAATTCGCGCTGCGCTTGATGCCATCATGGATCTGGGTCGCCCCGCCACGGTGCAGCTGGCCGTGCTGGTCGATCGCGGGCACCGCGAACTGCCGATACGCGCCGATTTCGTGGGCAAAAACGTTCCTTCCGCCGCCGATGAAAGCGTGCGCTTGTTCTTGGAAGATGTGGACGGCATTTCCGCCGTAGAAATTTTGGAAGTCGCACCGGGTTCCCGCGCGGGCTCGGCACCGTTGGGAGGCGAATAGGGTATGGCGTTTAATCACAAACACCTCATCGATATCACCGAGTATTCGGCAGACGATATCATGCAAATCCTTGAAACTGCAGTCACGTTCAAAGAGGTCAACGAGCGCAAGATTAAAAAACTGCCGACGTTAAAAGGCCTCACGGTCATCAATATGTTCAACGAGCCTTCCACACGCACACGCAGCTCGTTTGAACTGGCCGAAAAGCGCCTTTCGTGTGACAGCTTAAACTTCGGCGGCTCTTCCAGCGCCACGGTGAAGGGCGAAAGCCTTGTTGACACGGTGGAAACGCTGAACGCTTACAAAATCGATATGGTCATCGTGCGCGACAAACATGCCGGCGTGCCGCAAAAAATTGCCCAGCACACCAAGGCCTGCGTTATCGATGCGGGCGATGGCAAGCATCAACACCCCACCCAAGCGCTGCTCGACCTGTTTTCCATCTGGGAGAAAAAGGGACACCTCGAAGGCCTGAAGGTGGGCATCGTGGGCGACATTGGCCACTCGCGCGTGTGCGGTTCGCTGATTCCGGCGCTGAAAATCATGGGTTGTGAAGTGACCGTGATTGCCCCGGCAACGCTTCTGCCCGCCCGCCCCGACATTTTGGGCGTCGATCATGTATCGGCTAGCCTCGATGATGCGCTGCCCGAACTTGATGTGGTCTACATGCTGCGCATCCAGCGCGAACGCTTGGAGGGTGCCCCGTACCCCAGCCTGCGCGAATACAACATGCTGTTTGGCCTGACGCAGCAGCGCGAACACCTGATGCGCCCCGATGCGATCATCTGCCACCCCGGTCCTATCAACCGCGGTGTTGAACTGGATAGCTATATGGCCGACCATCCCCAGCGTTCGGTCATCTTAAATCAAGTCTACGCGGGCATCTGCACGCGCATGGCCGCCTTGTATCTGTTGTTGGGAGGAAACGAAAATGGCATTACTGCTTAAGAACGCTCACCTGGTTGATCCGTCATGCAAGCTTGACACCACCGCCGATATGCTTATCCGCGATGGCAAAATCGTTGAAATTGGGGAAGGCCTTTCCCTGGAAAAGGGCATCACGCGCGATCTGGGTGGCAAAATCCTTGTCCCTGGTTTGGTGGATATGCACGTTCATCTGCGCGAACCCGGTTTTGAGCAAAAGGAAGATATTGCCAGCGGCACCCGCGCGGCGGCTCATGGCGGCTTCACGGCCGTGTGCTGCATGCCCAACACGCAGCCGGTAACCGACAACGCCACGACGGTTGAATTTATCCAAGCGCGTGCGGCCGCCGTAGGAAAATGCCGCGTGCATGTTTCGGGCGCGTGTTCCAAAGGCTTGGCCGGCGACACGCTTTCTGAAATGGGGGATATGGTTGCCCACGGCGCCGTCGCCTTCACCGACGACGGCTGCGGCATCCAAGATGCCGGCATGATGCGCCGCGTGATGGATTACGGCGCCATGTTTGGCCGCACGATCATGGTGCACTGCCAAGATGATGCCTTGGTGGGCGAAGGCCAGGTCAACGAAGGGGTCGTTTCCACACGCCTGGGCATGTTGGGCTGGCCGGCCGAAGGCGAAGAGCTTGAAATTGCGCGCGACATTGCGCTGTGCCGCCTGACGGCTTGCCCGCTGCACATTCAGCACATCACCACGGCGCGCGGTTTGGATCTGGTGCGCGCAGCGAAGGCGGAAGGCCTGCCCGTTACCTGCGAAGTGACGCCGCATCACCTGTTTTTATCCGAAGACATCATCGGCGACGATTACAACACCAACTTCAAAGTTAATCCGCCGCTGCGCACGCAAGAGGATTGCGATGCCCTTGTTATGGGCCTTATCGATGGCACGGTGGATTGCATCGTCACCGACCACGCCCCGCATATCGATTGGGAAAAAGATTACGAATTTGAGCGCGCACCCTTCGGCATGACGGGCCTAGAAACTTCCCTTGGTCTGGTGCTTACCAACCTGGTTGCCACCGGATCCATCAGCTACGCGCGCCTGGTTGAACTTATGGCCATCAACCCGCGCCGCATTTTACACGTTGAAGAAGTGGCGCTTGCGCCGGGCAACACCGCCGACCTTACCGTTATCGACCCCGAAGTGGCCTGGACGGTTAGCACCGACGACATGCTTTCCAAAGCGCACAATTCCGGCTTCATCGGCGCCGAATTGATCGGCTGCGCAACCGACGTCTATGTGGGCGGCTATGCCACCTTGGAAGAAGGAAACATCGTTGAGTAAGATAAGCGACCAGCTTTTAGAGCATACTTCTAAGCCCGCTTTTGAACCGGCCCTCCTCGTACTTGAGGATGGGTCGGTTTTTTTAGGTAGCTCTTGTGCTGCGGCGGGCGAAGTTTTTGGTGAAATTTGTTTCAACACGTCTATGGAAGGCTATTTGGAAGTGATAACTGATCCGTCGTATGCGGGCCAGATTATCACTTTGACCTACCCCCAAATTGGCAACTACGGCGTGAATCTTGACGATGCGCAATCCGATACGCCCGCCCTGCGCGGCCTGGTGGTGCATGATATG
>JAVWGW010000161.1:0-3271 GCA_036640375.1 Raoultibacter sp.
CGGTATCGGGAAGGCCCAAATCCAACACGAGCACATCGGGCGTGCGGGAGGAAAGTTCAAGCAAGGCCTGCGCGCCGTTGATCACTTCTTTGTGCTGGTAGCCGTGAAGGTCGAGCGTGGTGGCCATCAAGTTGCGCACCGCGGCATCGTCTTCCACTACCAAAATTGTGTACCCCTTGGTCATGCGCTCTCCTGATTCTTGCGGGATGGACCTGCAGTGCTGTCCTGCTTATGCGCGCTTGTTTAAGCGTGGCGTCTTTTCTTCCAAATTGGGCAAATGTGCGACCTGCACCCACGGCAAGGTGAAGAAAAACTCGCTGCCGTGGGGGGACACATCGCCCACAAAAATCTCGCCGCCATGCACGCGCACGATCGAGCGGCACAGCGCCAAACCCAGCCCCAGGCCTCGACGGGAATCCCCGCTTTTCCCCGTGGTGGCACCATTGTAAAACATATCGAAGATGTGAGCTTTGGTGGCATCGGGAATACCCGGGCCGTTGTCGGTAACCGCGATGCGCACCAATCCAGCCGCGCTCCCGCACGCCAGCTTGCCCGCACTGCCCGGCGCCCCCTGCTCGGGTGCAACTTGGGCAGCACCTTTTTCACCCGCGACGCGCGCCGCCGAGATAACGATGAGCGAGCCTTCTTCCGTATAGGTGATAGCGTTGTTGACCAGGTTGATAATGACCTGCATGATAAGACGCGCATCCATCTGCGCCATCAGCAGTTCATCGGGAATATCCACTTCAATGGCGTAGTGCTGCCCGCGGCGGTTGATGTGCTCCAACGCACCGCGCACCACATCGCTCACCAGTTCAGGATGCATTTCTATCTGCACCGAACCCTCATCGATACGCGTGACCGCCAGCAGGTTTTCAACCAGGGCGATAAGCCAGGAAGAATCCTCGTAGATATCTTGGTACATGCGGCGTTTTTGATCTTCCCCCATGCGACCCGCATCGTTTAGCAACACATCGGCATCGCCAGAAATGCTGGTCAGGGGCGTGCGCAGGTCGTGCGAAATCGTGCGCAGCAAATTCGCTCGCAGCGCTTCTTTTTCCACCTTCATTTCCATGTGCTGGCGCGTATCGGCAAAGGCCAGCTGTTCGGAAACCTGAGCGCATTCATCGACTATGGCCAGTAGCAGGTTTTTTTCAAACGCCCCGAAGTCTTCGCTGTCGCGTTCCATCACCAGGCCGGCCACGCCAAATACCGCTTCCTTGCTGGCGATGGGCAAATAGAGGCAGCGCGCCTGGGTAAGCGTATCGGTGGTGGCCCCGGCGCGTTCGTTGTTGGAAGCAACCCATGCGGCCACCGCCTGTTCGTCGGCACCACGCAAGGCCACCGAAGAAGCGTCGCCGCCCCCCGTGCCCGGCACGTCGAACACTTCCGGGGGCAAAAGACCCCCGTCTTGCCTGCGCCGATACATCACCACGGGGCGATTGAGCAGCTTGATAATCTGGTGCGCCGCGCTATTAAAGCAGGCTTCGGTATCCGTTGCCGCCTGCAGGGTGCGGCTGCTTTCCAACAGCACTTCTGTGCGGTAGGCGCGCCGGGCAATGCTGGCCGTTTGGCGCTTCATGCGCACGGTAAGCGAGGATGCCACCAGCGTTGCCACCAGGAAAAACAAGAAAATGAACGGGTAGTTGATACCGTAGGCATTAAAGGAAAACCGTGGCACCGTGAAGAAGAAGTTGTAGGCAAACATGCTGCCCAGCGATGCCAGCACGGCATAGGAAAACCCTTGCGCGCGCGTGGCAAACACCACAACAATCAGCATATAAAGCATCAAAATAACCGCCGAAGAAAGCCCCACGCGCAAAAACAGCAAGCCGATAGCCGAAGACACCGCAACGGCTGCGACGGCCTTGAGCACATCGCCCGAAGTAACTTTGAAGGCCGAAAGGCGGCGCGAGCGTTCTAACTGGGAAGGTATATCTTTGACGGGAACCACGTTAATCACGCTGCCATAGGCCAGGTGCACAAGGCGGTTGACCAGGGTATCACCGAAGGGTGCCCGTCGCCGCGCGGCGCACGACGAGCCTATCACCACCTGCGTTACCCCCGCTGTGACCACATACTGCGCAATCTGGCTGGCCACATCATCACCGTAAAGCGTAACGGTGTGCGCCCCTAATTCTTCGGCCAAATCTATGTTGTCGCGCAGCTGTGCGCGCTCCTGGGCATCCTGTTTTTTGATTGCCGGTGGCTCCACGACCAGCGCCGTAAGCGATCCGTGAAACGCTTCGGCGCGGTTGGCCGCATCGCGTATAACGCGCACGTTGCCCGGTTCCGCTGTGACATAGACCAGCACATCTTCCCCCGCTTCGGGGCGCGTGGTGGTGCCCGCCGCATCGGCGCTGCGATTCATGCGATCGGCCATGCGCCGCAGGGCAATTTCGCGCAAGGCCGCAAGATTCTTCTTTGAGAAAAAATGGGAAAGCGCTGCGGTGGCACGATCGGGCAGATAGATTTTGCCCGATTCCAAACGCTCAATTAAATCGTCGGGTTCGATGTCGATCAGCTCGACGGACACCGCGTGATCAAAAATGTGATCAGGAATGCGTTCGGCCACGCTCACCTGGGTCACAGAAGCAATTTTGTCGTTGAGCGCTTCTAGATGCTGCACGTTAAGCGTGGTGAACACATCGATGCCCGCGCGCAGCAATTCTTCCACATCCTGATAGCGCTTCTTGTGGCGGGAACCGGGGGCGTTGGTGTGCGCCAGTTCATCGACAAGGACAATGCGAGGGTGGCGCGCTAGGGTGGCATCCAAATCGAATTCGCGCAGCGTGATATTTTTGTGCTGCAACTTTTGAGGCTCGATCTGCTCAAGCCCCGCAAGCAGCGCCATGGTGTCGGCGCGCGTGTGCGGCTCGATGTAGCCCACCACCACATCGTAGCCTTTGCCCTGAAGCTCGTGGGCTTCTTGCAGCATGGCGTAGGTTTTACCCACGCCCGCCGCATAACCAAAGAAGATGCGCAGTCGACCCCGAGCCTGCTGTGCCTTATCTAAATCTTCAAGCTCAATTTGACGCAGGAGTTCATCGGGGTTTGGTCGCTTGTCGCCCTCTATGTTCACCGTCGTGGCCCGCCTTCCTCTTTGTGCTGGTTATGATAGCACCCCATCGAGCATAAGGTTCACTTTAAGCACGTTGACGCGCGCATCGCCCACCACGCCCAAAAACGGCTGCTCTGTGCACGCAGCTATGATAGAGCGCACCTCCGCGTCGCTTTTGCCCGTGTTGGCGGCCAGGCGCTTCACCTGGTA
>JAVWGW010000162.1:0-3166 GCA_036640375.1 Raoultibacter sp.
GCGCACTACGCTTAAACGAAAGGCAAATCTATGCCGGAGATCCTTGATGACATCACGTATCTTTCCCGCGATATAGGCCCTAGGCCAGCGGGGACAGAAGAAGAACAGCAGGCCGCACTCTACATTACTGAGCAATTCCAAAAAAGTGCGGGCTTGAGCGCGACAATCGAGGATTTTAAGTGCGCAAGCAATAGCGATGTGCCGATGATACTGTGCTTCGGCGTCACTTTTATTGCGACCATTGTATCTTTGTTCGTTTCGGCCTTTGCTATTCCCGCAATTGTTTTGGTGGCGGTCTCTGCCCTTTTGTATGGGCTGGAACTGCTTGATAAGCCGCTGCTTTCGCGTTTCTTCTTGCGCGGCATCAGCCAAAATGTTGTTTCCAAATACGAACCGGGTTCTACGCCGGACAGCAAGGGTGCGCGCCGCCGCAAAATTATAGTGTTGGCGCACTACGATAGCGGCAAAGCGATGCCTGAAATGGCCGCGCCAGTTTTGGCGGCGCTGCCCGTGCTCAACCGCGTTTATGTGATCGCCCTTCTTGTGGTGCCTTTTCTGCTGATAATTCGCTATGTTTTCTTTTTGCATGCCGTGGGTGCCGTCGCTATTGCTTTTAATGTGGCGACTATTATCGCGCTGGTTGTGATCGCCCTTCCTCTTATTACGGCGTTTTTGCACAAGATTGCTTCTTACAATGAAGCGGCAAACTGCAACGCTTCTGGCGTGGCAGTTATGATGGAAGTGGCGCGTCGTGTGGGAAACGGGCGAGTAAGCGCTGCCGAACTGGCCCACCGCGAAGAAGACGAAACCACTATCCACGGGGAAGCGGCTGCTCGCAAGGCAGGTCTTGTCCCGGGGGGCGCCGAACTGGTGTACGAAGCGGCGCAAGTTCAGGCACCACAGCCTCACCCTCAAACGGAAGCCGAGCGGCTTGCGGCGGCAAAGGCTGCCATTGCTGCTTTGACCGGGGTCCCTGTGCGCGAACAGCCTGCCGGTGACATTTCGCGTCATTTAGTGCAGGTGAAAGAGCCGGCGTTGCCAGTTTTGGCCCCCGAGGAAAGACACGAGCTTGTGGAAGAAACGCGCGGAGCGTTTACTGGTGCGCACCCCCAAGATGCGGTTGCGCCCGAAAATGCTGCGCCGGTTGAAGCCGAAGCGCTTGCTGGTGGCGTGGCAGACCTTGCGGCAGCGGGCGCTGCTGGATCAGCAGAAGCATTAAGCACAGCGTCTGTGCCCCTCGCCAACGGCAGTGCCGCCGCGGCGAGCAATGTTCCCGATTGGTACAAAAAAGCGCAGGCCAGCGCAAAGAAAGAAAAAAAGTCACCCAAAGCGCAACGTTCCCGTTACGCGGATGTTTTAGATGCCGCCATGGCGGAAAGCTCCACCCACTTCAACCAGGCCAATCGCGCCCTTGATGATCAAACGGAAGAACGCTTGCGCCACCTGCAAGACAATATTAGGGAAGTCAAGCCGCCTCAAACGCCTGCTGCCCCGGCGCCTGTTGCCGAAAACCCGCAAGCGGCTGCAGCGCCTGTTGCCGAAAACCTGCCAGCGGTTTCGGCACCTTCTGGTAGGGAAAACCGGCCAACACAGGCTGCTGCGCGTACAGAAATGCCGGTTTCGGCGGAGGCTACGGTGGCCATGGCACCTCTCGACGCCCGCATACTGCGCCCCGCACAAGATTTTGTTGTTGCTGATCAGGAAACACCTACACCCGCTGTGCAGGAAGTTTCTCCCGTTGATCAGGTTCCCGCCACGCAATCGAGGGTCCCTCAACTCGTGCCAGCAGCTGTTCAACCTGCGCCGATGCAGAGGGAAGAGTTGCGCCCTGAGCCTATGGCATCTAAACCAGCGCGTCGCCCCATTGTTTTGCCCGATGTGGACATGGCCACGACAGCGCTGCCTCCCATTGCTGATGTCGCTAAGCAGCGCGCACCTTTGGCGGAGGCAACAACTTCCGGCAAAACAGCGGCCAAAAGCCTTCTTGCTTCGATGATTCCCGAAGTTTCCTTAGATGCCGCACCCGCCGCCTCAAACGAGGCTTCGGCTGCCAAAATTAAGCCGCTGGATTTGCCTTCCCTTTCGGGTGCGCTGAATATGCCCGAAATCAACGGGTGCGCAGGTGGGCGAATCGGCAACGGTTAGTGCCACGGGGTCGTTTGCCGCTGTTGGCGCTACGGGGTCGTTTGCTCCGGTGGGGGATGCCCTGATTGCCGATGTGGCACCGGAAGATATTTATATCGATGATGCTGATGATTCCGACTACGATGGAAACACGACGGAAATGGGTGCCTATGCAGGCACGGGCTATGTGGATATGCCCAAATCGCGTGCCCACAAGTTTTTCGATCGTTTTTCGCGCAAGAAAAAGAAAAAGGATGAAGAAATAACGCCCCAGGAATGGCTTGAGGTCGACGACGATTTTGATGCCCAAAGTGTGGGTGCCGCGCGTGGTGGTTGGGATAGTTTCCAGGAAAACGCCGAAGAAGATTCGTTTGAGCAGGACGAAGCGCCGTGGCAATCGGGGCCTTTGCCCGAAGTGGATACGCCTCTGCCGGCCAATTCTCCTATAGCGCGAAGAGGCCGTTTCGATGGAGCTTTGGGGTCGCTGCCGCCACTTGATGATGCCAGCGATGAAGCCGCGTTCGATTTTGATGACGAAGATGAAACCCGCAAATGGAACGGCGGCGCGTTTTCCCGTGGCCGTGCGCAAGATGTTGAAGAAGAGTTTGACATCGAAGGGGAATATCTTCCCTCTGAACAGGGGAATCAGGCTGCTTTGGAAGAGGAATTCAAGCAGATTTACCAGTTTAAAAATCCTGACATAAACACAGAAGTATGGTTTGTTTCCTTGGGGTCCGAGTTTGCAGGCAACGCAGGTATGTATGCGTTTTTGCGCGAGCATGCCCAGGAGCTTAAGGGTTCCGTATTTATAAACCTTGAGGCTTTAGGGGCGGGCACATTAAGCTACATCGAAAAAGAGGGCTCCCTCAAAAAGTTTAAGGCTTCTTCGCGTATGAAGCGCTATATTAAAAAGGCTTCCCAAGCATCGGGGGTTTCGGTTGAAACCGCACAAATTGGCTGGAAAGAAAGTGCTGCTTCGGTTGCGCTTAAGCATGGTGCCCAGGCCATGAGCTTGGTGGGCATGGATGGCAAGAAGCCGGCT
>JAVWGW010000163.1:0-3171 GCA_036640375.1 Raoultibacter sp.
AAGGGCATGGCGGCGCTGGGTGCCCACAACTACCAACTTTTTAGCGAACTGGAAAAGCTGGGTGTGGGGGAAAAAGTTATCGTGGAAACCATCGATGACATCTACGTTTACGTGGTGCAGGAAGCGGGCATTTACGATCACACCAAGCAGGATTGGGCCGAGGCCGTCTATACGGGCAGGGAATCCTACGCCATTGACCTGCTTACCTGCTATCCTGCAGATGTCCTTGACACGCAAGACCGCTACGTTGTGTACGCCACCATGCAGAAAGGCACCATTTTTGTGAACTAAGGCAGCGCCCAATCGGGGGGGCAGCGATTGCCACTACTTTTATGCCTTGCGTATCGATAATCTTCTCCCAACACGCCCGCGCTGACGGGGCACTATTCGGGCCGCTAAAGCTTGGATGCCGAGGGGCGCATAGCGGCCGTTTTCCCCGGAAAAAGACGCCAATGTTGTTGTTTATGACGTTGGATTTACCGTTCATGCAGAAATACAGACTTATTGTTATCGATAAGCTAGGGTATATGCAGAAAACGGATTGCAGATACTGTAGGTTGAAGAAGGCATAGTATGAAAACATACCTTATAAAGAAGTTGCACACCGCCCTTGCCTTGGCGCTGGCCGCCGTGCTGGCGTTGGCATGCTTAAGCGGCCTGCCTTTGGCGGCGCTGGCTACCGATGTTGCGGCGCCGCAGCCACCATTGCCAACGGCTGATCCGGCAGCGGCCACACCTTCGGGGACTGAAGAGGCAACCTTAGCCCCGTTGGCCACCCCGCTCATTTCCCCGGTGCAGTTGCAACAACCGCAGCCGCAGCAGGGGGATGTGGCAATCGATGCCGCGCATTTTCCCGATGATAACTTCCGCGCCTATGTGAAAGAGGTGTGCGATACCGACCGCGATGGGGTTCTTCAGTCGTTTGAGCAAGTTACCCGCACCGTGGTGGAATGCGGCGGCAGAAATATACAATCGCTGGAAGGTCTTCAATACTTTTTCAACCTGCAAACGCTGGATTGTTCGCACAACAACCTGGAGGCGCTTGATATTTCGGCAAATGTGCAGTTGACAAGTTTAACCTGCCACAATAACCAGCTTGCTGCGCTTGATGTTGCGCAGAGTAACTTGCAAGATTTAACCTGTGCTTACAACAATCTTTCCAGTCTCAAGCTTCCTGCGAGCATACTTTCGGTCAATTGCCGTTCCAACCCGCTTGTCTCGCTGGATGTTTCGCAGGCGGCGGCGCTGCGTTCTCTGGAATGTTCGTCCACCAATCTTACCGCGCTTGATGTTGCCCCAGCTGTTTCTTTGCAGAAGTTGCTTTGCCAGCGTAACCAGTTGACCTCGCTTGACCTGGGCGCCAATAGTGCCCTGGAATTTCTGTGGTGCCACAACAATAGGCTGACCTCGTTGGATGTTTCCCGCAATCCCGTGCTGACCACGCTCTCTTGTGCTGAAAACACATTGACCTCACTTGACCTTACCGGGAAGCACCTGAAGAATTCGGTCGTGTCGCCGCAGCGGGTGATTGGTGAGCTTTCGTGGAGCAACGGCCGCTATGTAAGCGATATAAAATCCCTGGTAGGGGCAGGCCTTTTTGGAAGGGTTTCCGGCGTGGTAACGCCATCGGATGAAAAAAGCAGCTGGGACGCAACTGCGGGCCTTCTTTCTTGGGAAAAGCTGCCTTCCAGCTGGGCATATAACTATGAAACGCAGGCATCAAGCGGCTCTGTGGGCAGTATGGAAGTGCAGCTGCGGCCCATCACTCAGACCATCACTGCTGCGACGGGCGGCCACGGTAGGGTTGATCCGTCGGGGGAAACCAAGGTACTGAGAGGTGGCTCGATGACCTATGCGTTTACTCCCGATTATGGCTATGAACTGGCCAGTGTTACCGTGAACGAGCGACCGGTCTCGCCCGTAAACAACACGGTTACCCTAGAGACGGTGCGTGAAGACATCCTGCTTTATGCCACATTTATGCCTGTGGCCGTGGCGCCGGTTACGCATAAGGTTACTGCTACGGCGGGAGCCAACGGAACCATCAGCCCGTCGGGCGTGACCCCCATTGTCGAAGGGGGATCGCAGATTTATACTTTCACCCCCGCTGTTGGCTATGACCTGGGCACTGTGCTGGTTAACGGTGCGGTTGTCACCCCCGAGAACAACCGTTATACCCTGGCGGATATGCACGCGGACGCCACCATTCATGCCACGTTCAAAAAGGGAATTACGCCACCCGGTCCGCCCGACCCACCAACGCCACCTGTGCCGCCCACCGAGGGGGGCACCACCACCATCATTGCGCCCGGCACCGCCACCATTAACAATCATACGATTGTGGAACGCACAATTTTTAACGTCGAGCCGCCCGCGCCGCTGGTAGCGCCGCTGGCTACGCCTGCCCCTGCTGCTGCACCGGCCGTGCAGGCCGTGCAAGTTGCCGAACCCGAAGCGGTCGCCGCCCAAGAGGGCACGCCCGACAATCCCGCCTTCGGCGCGAAATCTCTCAATGGCTTGTTGCTGGCGGCCATCGCCGTTTCGCTTTTCGCCTTTGGCGGCGTGACCTTGTATTTCTTGGGGAAGGCACGCCAGCCGAAAGACTCCACCATTACAATAGCGGGCGGCTCCGGTTTGAGGCCGTAAGGGCGCCGTTGCGCGCTTGCATCACAGATATACGGCAGGTAAAACAGATTGTTTGATTGCCCTACAGGAAAAAGGCGCTCGCTGTGCGAGAGTCGCAAGAAAGGGAAAACCGTGGAAGTAAGTAAAACAAAGATAGTAAGCAAAAGCTTCAGGGCAGCGCTTGTTGCCGTAGTGGTATTGGCCTTCTTGGCGGGAGGTTTGCAAGTGGCGCTGGCCATGGGCAGCACGCTGGGTGCTCCGCCGCAGAATTTTGAAAAGCCGCTGCCTGCGCGCGCCACTTCTGTGTCGGCAAGCAGTGTTGACCTGCCTGTTCCCGGTCTGCTGGCACCTCCCGCCTTCTCCTCTTTTTCCGTTGAATCGGCTGACCCCGCAGCCCCCATAGCTCCCGTTGCCGCCGAAGAGACCGTGGCCATCACCGCGGCGAACTTCCCCGACGCCTTGTTTCGGGCAGAAGTGGAAGGCTTCGACACCAATGGCGATAAAATCCTGCAGCCAGCGGAACGCCAGGCGGTGCTTTCGATTGGG
>JAVWGW010000164.1:0-3127 GCA_036640375.1 Raoultibacter sp.
ACAAGCAACTGACGTGCGCGAACAGGCGGGCCGTGGCCTTGTGGGCACCGTGGCCGGGGTGCCCTACGCCATCGGGTCTGCGGCCTTCGTTTCCCAGCAAGTGGGCGATGCTGCCGGCGTGGAGCGCTTGACGGCCCTAGTTGCGCAGCAGGTAGGCACCACCATCTATCTTGCGCGCTTGGGCGCCGCCACCGCACCTTTGGCCGTGTTTGTTGTGGCGGATGCCCTGCGCGCCGCAGCGCCTGCCACCCTGGCTGCCCTTCACGCCACAACACCCGCTAAACACCTGGTCATGCTTACGGGCGATAACAAACGCGTCGCCTGCGCCATCGCCCAACAAGCGGGTGTCGATGAAGTGGAGGCGGGGCTTTTGCCCGAAGAAAAAACCGCCCACATCCGCCGCCTTGCAGGGCAGGTGGGTCCGGTGGCCTACGCGGGCGATGGCATCAACGATGCGCCTTCCCTGGCCACGGCGCACGTGGGTATCGCCATGGGTGGCGCGGGGTCGGACGCCGCACTTTCCAGCGCCGATGTGGTGCTGATGGCCGATGATCTTTCTGCCCTGCCGAAGTTTTTCCGGCTTTCCACAAAAACAGTCGCCATCATCCGGCAAAATGTGGTGCTTGCCATCGGCTTAAAACTGTTTGTTGCGGCGCTTGTCGTTTTCGGCATGGCGCAAATGTGGATGGCGGTGTTGGCCGATACGGGCGTTTCGCTGCTGGTAATTCTCAACGGTATGCGACTTTTGCGGGTTAAACTGGATTCAAAATGATAGCGGCCACAAAAGAGAGGCGTTTCCGTGTGCACTAAAGATGATTATCTTGCCGCCGTTTTGGCGGGGCGTGCCTACCTCGTGTTCGACGGCGCCATGGGCACCATGTTGCAGGCGGCGGGGCTGGAAGCGGGCGCTGTGCCCGAGTTGCTCAACACCGCGCACCCCGAAGACATCCAGGCTATTCACGCGGCCTATGTTGCCGGGGGTGCCCAGGTTGTTACCACCAACACCTTTGGCGCCAACGCGCTTAAACTGCAAGGTGCCGCCACGGTGGGTCAGGTGTTCGCGGCCGGAGTGCGTTGCGCGCGTGCTGCCGGTGCCCGCTACGTTGCCGCCGATATCGGCCCCATCGGCGCTCTGCTTAAACCCCTGGGCACGATGACCTTTGATGAAGCCTACGATCTGTTTGCCGAACAGGTGGTGGCGGCCGCGGCGGCCGGTGCCGATATCATTTTGATCGAAACCATGGCCGACTTGCTAGAAATGAAGGCGGCCGTTCTTGCGGCCAAGGAAAACTGCGGTCTGCCCATTTTCGCCACCATGACCTTTGGGGAAGATGGCCGCACCTTTTTGGGCACCAGCCCCCGCGTGGCCGCACTTACCCTGAGTGCGCTGGGCGTGTCGGCCTTGGGGGTGAACTGTTCGCTGGGGCCCCAAGAGTTGGCGCCGATTGTGCGCACGCTGTGCGAAGTGGCCACCTGCCCGGTGATGGTGCAGGCCAACGCCGGTTTGCCGAAAATTGTGGAAGGCAAAACAAGCTACGACATAAGCCCTGCGGCCTATGCCGAAGCGCTGGAGCCCTTGCTGGCGGCAGGCGCAAGCATCGTGGGCGGGTGTTGCGGCACCACCCCCGCCTACATCGAAAAAATCGCCGCGCTGGTGGCGGGGCGCTGTGTGCCCACGCGCAAAGTGGTGCCCGCCTTCAGCATAACCAGCGCGCAAAATGCCGTTGTTCTGCCGCGGGATGCTTCGCCTATTGCCGTGGTGGGCGAACGCATCAACCCAACAGGCCGAAAGTGCCTGGCCAACGCGCTGCGCCAGGGCGATATTGCCTACCTTATCAACGAGGCGCTCGATCAGACCGAAGCCGGGGCCGATATCCTTGATGTCAATGTTGGCTTGCCCGAAATTGATGAAGCGGCCACCTTGGTACAGGTGATTGAAGCGCTGGCGGCCGTGACTCCGCTGCCGCTGCAGATAGATTCCGCAGACCCCGCAGCCATCGAGGCCGCCGTGCGTCGCTATGCGGGAAAGCCGCTGGTCAATTCTGTAAACGGCAAGGCAGCAAGCCTTGAAACCGTGCTTCCTCTGGTGGCTCACTACGGGTGCGCAGTCGTGGGGCTGACGCTTGATGAAGGCGGCATTCCCGCCACGGCCGAAGAGCGTTTCGTCATCGCCCAGCGCATCGTTGTTGCGGCGGAAGGCTACGGCATAGCGCGCAGCGATGTCGTGATTGACTGCTTGACCATGTCGGCCGCCACCAACCAGGCCGAAGTGCTCGAAATTCTGCACTGCATCACGCTGGTGAAGCAGCGTCTTGGCTGCAAAACTATGCTGGGCGTTTCCAACGTCAGCTTCGGCCTACCGGCGCGCCCCCTGGTAAACGCGACATTTTTGGCGGCCGCACTGGGCGCCGGCCTCGATCTGCCCATCCTCAACCCCCTGCAACCGCGCTACCGCGACGTCACAGAAAGCTTCCGCGTCCTCAACGCCCAAGACCCCCGCGCACAATCCTACATAAAAACCTTCGCCCCTACCACACCCCCGCCGCACAAAAAATAGCCCTCAGCCAGCAACTTTTCTATTAAATTGAATCACGGTTTATTGCAGGCTTACCTTACGTTCGTACTAATCTTATCCACGATATAAGTACGAACGTAAGGTGGTTTAGAATAGCGCCATAACAGGTGGCTAATCGATGCCCGTTCCTCTTATGCAAATTTCTTAACATTTCGTTAAGAAATTTGTCCTGTATCACTACAAAAAATAGACAGTAAAAAAGGAACGTTTATCCAGCTCAATAAGAATAAACAGCCATTTTTACTGCGGAAAAACAGAGCGACACCCTTCCTGCCGAGAATGAATAGTGAGCCTATTTTTCAAGGAGAAAGGATGCCACCATCACAGCTTAGCGTCGTTTGTTCCTTTGTGGAAGACAAATTTTCCGAAAAGATTGATGGCATCTACTTCCCACGAAGGGAGGGTAGTATCGCCGAGCGCAGGTTAATTGAGTGCTCAATGAAGAAGCTCGCTTGTTGTATGTGGCGCGCTTGCGCGTGTGGGGAAACAAAAAACCGCCGATAAGCGGCGGTTTTGTAAAATGTGGTGGAGCCTAGGGGGATCGAACCCCTG
>JAVWGW010000165.1:0-3120 GCA_036640375.1 Raoultibacter sp.
GCCATGAACAAGCGCCCTACGTATTCGCCCACAAAACCCAGGCAAAACATGATCGCACCTGCACACACCAAAATTGCCACCATGGTGGAAGCCCAGCCCAGCGGCATTTCCGGATCGGCCAGACGCCGCACAAACAAAATGATGGCGCCCACCAGACCCGCCCCACCAAACAAGACGCCGAATAAAGAAGACAAGCGCAGCGGCGTCACCGAAAAATTCAGGATGGTCGATCAGGCTTTTGAGGGTATAGCCCGAAGCCCCTTGGTCGCGATCGAAGTGTTCGACACCCACATTGGCAATGCGGTTTGTGGTGCGGAAAATAAGCCCTTGCACGTATACGCGCGGGCTTTCATAGCGCGTCAATTCATCGCATACCTGGCGCGTCATGATGAAAAAATTGCTATCGGTGATATTTTTGGGACACCCCGCCAAAACGCGGATGGACCACATGGCAAAACGGGACCCTGCACGGCGCAAGCAACTTTCTTTGTGCTGGAAATACTCGGCAAACACCACGTCGAAGCCTTCACTCATTTTATCCAGCAGAAGCGGGCACTGCGAGGGATGCGTTTGCATATCATCATCCATCAGCATCACCCAATCGCCACTCACTTCACGCAGCCCCGCCATAATTGCGTTGTGCTGGCCGAAATTACGCATAAGGTCGATGCCCTTGATGGCGCCATCCTCTTGGCTAAGGCGACTGATTTCTGCGAAGGTTGCATCGGCAGAACCGTCGTTGACCAAAATGAATTCGTAGTCATAACCGGCGCGCAGCAGTTCGTCGCGCGTGGCACAAACCACGCGCGCTATCGTTTTTTCGGAATAATAGCACGGTATCACCACCGAAACTTTAAGCACGCCTATCGCCTTACTTTCAGTCATGACTGCCCAGACCCCGGGGCTGGCAGCTGGTTTTTATACAAAAGGTTTCTTCCTTCCGCATCAAATACGCGACATTCCCTGAAAATCTGCTCGGATGCCTTATCGAGGGCATCCCGCGTTGCCGTCTGCACATATGCGCGCGCAACATAGGGTTTTTGCCCCATCCCAGAGGCGATCGTGTCGCCCTCATCACAATAAAAAAGGCTTTCGACCACGGCGGGGTGCGCAAAAGCGGCATGGGCAGCATGCGTGTTGGCAATAATCCCTTCGCGCCCATGGAAATAGAGGCCGCAACAAGGCTGAGTAAAATGGTCCAAGGCGTGTGCGCGCACCCGGCGATGCAAGGCCGGCTTATCGTAAATCATATCCAGCAGCAAATCTTCTAACACCAGGCCACTGCCGTAGGTAACCAGTTCGTGTTCATACCCAAACAGGCGCCCCACCGCTTCACACACGCGTATTTCGCCGCCCGGCTGCCAAAAAAATTGCAGGCACAAAGGCGCATCCACCAAACCCAGGCGGTCGGCGATTTTTTGCGCGATGGCGGTGGCTTGCGCGCACACATCGGCCGTAAAGCGACTGGGATACACAATCCTACTTACCGGGGGAACCCCGCCGGCAGGCGCAGGGCTTTTTTCGCGGTCGGCAATGCTTATCGGATGCACCACGCCGTCGATTACCCAGGTAATCATATTGAACTCATAGCCACTATCGTATTCTTCTAGCACCAGTGCGCAGGCCGCACTGGGCGATGCCGCAAGCGTTTGGGCAAAGCGCGCACGCAGCGCCGCCACATCGTGCACCACAAACACTCCGTGCGACCCATAGCCATTGAGCGGCTTCATAACACAGGGAAACACCATGGCGGCCACGTCATCATCAGAAAATCCCTCAGAAAGGATGCAGCTTTTCGGTGTGGCCACACCGAGGTCGTGCAACATAGCTTTCATCAAATCTTTTTTGCGCAAGCATGCCATGGCCTCAAGCGAACAATAGCTTTCCAGCCCCGCCGCATGCGTGAGCGTGCACAGCGCTTCAAACAAGATGTCGGAAAACGACGCGATGGCTGCGTTGATGCCACGCGCGCGGCACAGCGCAACAAGTTCATCGGTGTTGCGCACGTCGATCGTGTAGGCTTCATCGGCATAGGCCCGCGCGGGCCCGGTAGCGTATCCATCGCACACAAGTGTGTGTATACCGCGCTCACCTGCGCGCTGCACCAGCGGCACAAATTCATCCATCGAACCCAAAACAAGAAGGCGATTTTCTTGCGTGCTATCCATCCTGGTGCACCCGCTTTCTCCTTCGATCTTGCGCGAAATTCCACGCAAAAATTACCCCGCAAAGCCCCAGCCCAATACAGGAAAGCGGCCCGCCTGCCATAAGACCCGGCGTGCAGTAGGCCAGCCTTATATCGTGGTGGCCCGCATCAAGTTCAAGCGCCATAAACGCCGTGTTTGCCTTCTTTATGGGCACCTGGCTGCCATCGACAAAAGCCGTCCAGCCCTCAGAATAAGGGATGCTGAAATAAAGCGCGCGGCGCTGCTGCAAATCGATCGACCCCGTGATGCAATTGGTTCCCACTTCGGTGTTTTGCATGACGGTTTGACCCAAGGCATCCACCTGGTTGTTGAAGTTATCCATGGGCTGGCACAAAATTTCCAGGCCTTCAAAATCGTATTCGCCCGCCTGGGAAAAAGACAGCGTGATGCTGCTTTGAGCTTTTTCTGAATACCCCAAATTGGAAAGCCAGGTGGTTTTGCCGCCATACAGATGCGAGGTGGTGGTGAAATTGCTGATGTTGCGATACCCGGCGCTGTGGTCGGCCTGCAAAAGAATCGTGTATTCGGCCGGTGCCACCCATTGGGAATCCTTTTTATACAGCGACATTTTTTTGTACCAGGGGTATTTTTCCCACTTGTCTGCAGAAACAGCGGCTGAAGGTGACACCGCGGCGTAGTTTAAAGCCTGGCAATACAGGTAGGTTTCGGTGTTCGGCTTGCCTTCCACATGCAGCGTTAAGGTGGCATTGGCTCGCTTTGCGACAACTTTGCCCTCTTCAAAGGTCAGGCCATCGGTTTTGCCCACCGTATAGGGAACGCTTTGGCTGGTGATGCTAAGCGGTGCCTGCGGCAGCGAAGAATCTTCCAAAACCACGCCCTGCAACAGGCTTTCCTGCTTTTGCAGCGGGGTCAAGGCATCGTAGGTATCCCGCGCAATGGTGTTGGTATAGGT
>JAVWGW010000166.1:0-3059 GCA_036640375.1 Raoultibacter sp.
GCCGCACGCACGAAGACACGCGCATTATTGCCATCGACGTTCCCAGCGGCCTTTGTGCGCAAACGGGACGCGCCTCCATCCCCTGCATCGAAGCGGATTACACGGTAACGATGCTGGCCTACAAGCCCGGCCTGCTGGTTGAAGATGCCCAGGCCTTTTGCGGCACCACTTCGTTAGCGCGCATCGCCGAGGTCAAACCCTACCTTGGCCGCCTTGACCTGGTGGCAACTATTCCGCACATTTGACAGCCATAACGCCCGCGCGCAGGGTGGCGGTTGTGCTTTTGCGCGTTTCAGTGCATTATGGGGGTGCCAGGATCAGCGTTGCTGGCTTGGCGTCTATACGTCTGAGAAAAGGAGGCTTTTATGACTAACTTAAGCGACGGTTTGAAAGAAATTTTCCTTGCGGGTGTGGGTGCGATTGCCCTTACGGGCGAAAAATCCAAAGAACTCGTCGATCAGCTGATTGCTAAAGGCGAGCTCTCCGTTGATCAGGGGCGTGAAATCAACCAAGAATTGCAGCACAAGGCAGAAACAACCGTCAAAAAAATCCGCTACGATGTGCTTGAGCAGACCATGGAAGCCATGACCCCCGAACAGCGTGAGGAATTTTCCGCCCGCGTGGCTGAACTGGCCGCAAAGCCCGTCGACCCAGCCCCGGCACCGGAAGCCAGCGCGCCTGCTGCAACCAACGAAGATGCCAAAGCTGCGGCGGACACCGACACCACAAGCCCCGCGTAGCACGCGCGCGAAAAGCCGCGCGCCATGGCCAACAACACCCTTCTCCGGCATTTTTTTAATACCGGCGCAGCGATTGATCCCGAAGAGCGCTTCGATTTAAGCCGCAAGGCGCGATCGCACCGCCTGCGGGAAATCGCGCGCATTTTGCCCCTGCACACGCTCACGCGCGGCGTCACGCCGGAAGAATTTCGCATGCTGCTTGAAAACTTGGGGCCCAGCTTCGTTAAGATCGGGCAAACGCTTTCAACGCGCTCAGAAATTTTGCCCCAGGCTTACTGCGATGAACTGGCAAAATTGCAAACGGACTGCGACCCTTTGCCCTTTGAAATCGTGCTTGAAACGCTCGATCGCGAATACGGCGCCGAGCGCGCAAGCATTTTTGCCGACATCGACCCCACGCCACTGGGCAGTGCCTCGTTGGCGCAGGTGCACAAGGCCACCCTGGTCACCGGCCAAACTGTTGCGGTGAAAATACAGCGCCCCGGCGTACAGGAAACGATGGCGCAAGATATTGACATCATGCGCACGCTGGCGCGCCAGGCGACGCGTTTTTTGCCCGATAACCAAATGCTCGACCTGCGCGATGTGGTCGAAGAGCTCTGGTCCACCTTTTTGGAAGAAACCGATTTTCGCCGGGAGGCCGACAACCTGAGCGAATTTGCGCGGCTTAACGCTGCGGTGCGCTTCATCGCCTGCCCGGCGGTTTACCCCGAACTTTCCAACGAATTTGTGCTGGTCATGGAATATATTGACGGCATCCCCATCCAGGAAGCCGAGCGCCTGGTGCAAGCCGGCTATGTTTTAGAAGAAATCGGCGAAAAGATATTGGACAACTACGCTTCGCAGATTCTTGATTTTGGTTTTTTCCACGCCGACCCGCATCCGGGCAACATCCTTGTACTCAACGGAAAAATCGTCTACATCGATTTGGGGATCATGGGGCGCCTTTCGCCGCGCAATCGCACCGGATTTGGCGCCATCATTGCGGCGGTGGGTGCCCAAAATGCCGCCGAGCTTAAAGAAGCGCTGCTACGCTTCGCCATCACCAAAGATACCGGCACCATCGATCACGCCCGCATGCTTTCTGAACTCGATTTGCTGCTGGAAGATTACGGATCGTGCGATATGGCCGACATCGACATCGGGGGCTTCCTCAACGAAATCATGGCGCTTACCCGTCAGTGCAAAGTGACGCTGCCTTCGGCCATAACCAGCGTTTCGCGCGGCATTGTAACGCTGGAAGGCACCGTGGGCAGCTTTATTCCCAACACCAACATTATCGCCATCATCCAGCGCCACCTGTTGCAGTCCCGCGCCAAAGAAGATACCGGGGAACAAACGCTGCAAGAAGTGTTGCTTGCGCTGCGGGCTTCAAGCAAAGGGGCGTTTTCTGCGCTGGAGTATTCGGGGGAAACGCTCAAGATGCTCACGCGCGGCCAGATCAAAGTGAACACCGAAGTTATGGGATCTGACGCGCCGCTTTCCAAGCTGTCCAAAATAATCAACCGATTAACGATTGGTATCATCATTGCCGGCCTGTTCATAGGCTCAAGCATGCTCAGTCTTTCCACCATGGAACCGCGCTTGTTAGGGGTGCCCGTGTTAGCCTTTTTCGGTTATCTGGGCGCTGCTATTTTGTCGCTGTGGGTTATCATCGACATCAGGCGGCGCAAACTTTAGGGCCTAGCAGCCCGCGCACGCACACACGACCCGAGCCGGGCCGTGCCGCTGCACGCCTTGGTACCCCCGGTGCCCCGGCTGGTTGCCTACAGCCCGTAAAATTCGGTGGTAAGGGGGCGGCCGGCCAAATCGGCGGCGGCACGTTTCATGTCGCAGCCTTCCCATACCACGCTGCGTACCACCTGCGTGATGGGCAGTTCCACCTTGTATTGATCGGCCAGCGTTTGGATGGTGCGGCACGCCAGCGCGCCTTCAACCACCATATGCGTTTCGGCCTTGAAATCGTCGAGCGTCTTGCCGGTGGCAAGCATTTGCCCAAAGCGGCGATTGCGTGAGTGTTCCGATGTGCAGGTGGCAATTAAATCGCCCGTGCCCGCAAGCCCCATGCACGTAATCGCCCTGCCACCGATGGCTTGCACCAGGCGGCTCATTTCGGCAATACCGCGCGTCATCAGCAGCGCTGCGGTGTTGTCGCCATAGCCCAGGCCGTAGGAAAGCCCCACAGCGATGGCAATGATGTTTTTGAATGCCGCGCACAATTCAACCCCACACACATCATCGCTGACATAGGTGCGAAAGGTGTCGGCCGCAAAAAGCTCTTGGAAAAAGGCAGCGGTTGCCTCACTTTGCGAAGCGATA